>CAZGYZ010000371.1:0-2602 GCA_964530675.1 uncultured Nitrospira sp.
GGTTTGCGCCGGACCTCCAATCGAACGAAGAGGCGCTCAGCCTGATCATGCAGGCGATCGAGGCGGCCGGCTACAAACCGGGGCGCGATATTGCTCTTGCACTGGACTGCGCGGCCAGCGAACTCTATGAAAAGGGCCGGTACCTTCTTGAAGCGGAAAAGAACCCTGAGCGCTCCTCCGAGGAGATGATCAGTTACTATGGGAAGCTTGTGGATCGCTATCCGATTCTCTCCATCGAAGATGGGTTGAGCGAATTGGATTGGAAGGGCTGGAAGATGATGACGGAGAAGCTGGGCAAGCGGGTTCAATTGGTCGGAGACGATATCTTCGTGACCAATGTGGAAATCTTTGCCAAAGGGATCAAGGAAGGGATCGCCAACTCCATTCTGATCAAGCTCAACCAGATCGGCACGTTGACAGAAACGCTGGAGGCGATTGAGCTGGCGAAACGGTCAGGCTATACGGCGATCATTTCGCATCGATCCGGTGAAACGGAGGATACGACGATTGCGGACGTGGCAGTCGCCACGAACAGCGGGCTCATCAAGACCGGGTCGCTGTCCCGAACGGATCGCGTGGCCAAATATAATCAGTTGCTTCGGATCGAAGAAGAGCTGGGATCGAACGCAGTCTACCGGGGGCGCGAGGCGATGCCGGGGCGATACTGATCATGAGTAACCGACGATGATCATCAAGCGGAATCGGGGACGGCAGTGGCTCGATTGGCAGCGTCGCCTGGTAACAAGCGCGCACTATATCGGAGCCGCGGTGTGCCTGTTGTTGTTGGTTGTCTTGGTCTTTGGCGACATGGGTTTACTACGCTACATCTCCATGCGCGAACATGCCCAACTGCTGAACCTTGATCTTCAAGAGTTGCAACGGACGACCAACGGGCTTCGGGTAGACGTCGATCGCTTAGAACACGATCCCGCGAAAATCGAACAGTTGGCGCGAGAACAGCTCGGCTATGTGCGCAAAGGTGAAACCGTGTATCAATTAGTTCCATCACCCTCACAGGAGCGGCCACGTCCGTAGCACAATGAAGTTTGGCACAGTGGCGATTATTGGACGTCCGAACGTCGGCAAGTCGACCTTGCTCAATCGATTGCTTGAGCAGAAGATCGCGATTGTCTCGGACAAGCCGCAAACGACGAGGACGAGAATTCTGGGGGTCTTGCATGCGCCGGGCGCGCAGATTGCCTTGCTCGATACGCCGGGGCTGCACAAGCCGCAACATCTGCTCAATCGTCGCATGGTCCGCACCACGGTCGAGGTGCTGGAAGAGGCGGACATCTTGTACGTGTTGATGGACACGACGAGTTCCCCCGGCCCCGGCGACCTCTTGGTCCTCGATCATGTGAAAGGGGCGATCAGGAAGCGTCCGCGTCCGGTCATCTTGGTATTGAATAAGGTGGATCTGGTCAATAAGCTCAAGTTGCTGCCGGTGATGGAAACGTACGCCAGGCTATTTGCTTGGACAGATGTGGTGCCGGTATCGGCTGAAACCGGCGATAATGTCGACCGATTGTTGTCCGTGACTGTAGCCCATCTTTCGGACGGGGATGCGGCCTATGATGCAGAGACCGTCACCGATCAATCTATGCGGACCTTGGCGGCTGAGATGATCCGCGAGAAGATTTTGCTCCAGACTTATGAAGAAGTGCCCTATTCGGTTGCCGTGGAGATCGACGAATTTGTCGAGGAGGGAAAGTTAGCCCGCATCAGCGCAACGGTGTTGGTCGAGCGAGAGTCTCATAAGGCGATTGTGATCGGGAAGCACGGAGAGAGGCTCAAGCAGGTCGGGACCGATGCGCGGCGTGACATGGAGCAGATCTTTGGGATGAAAGTATTTCTGCAGCTGTGGGTGAAGGTGCGGGAGGCATGGCGAGAAGATGAGCATGCCCTCACGGAGCTGGGATATTAGATAGTCGTCAAGTTCATAACGTCATAATGTCGTCACGTCTAGACCCAAGACTTGATGACTTTTGACATTCAGACTTTTAGGCTTAGTGTGTGACGATGCAACCGACAGAACGTGTGACAGAAACGAATCCAACGGATCCTCGCCCTCGTCCAGGGGATAAAGATCTCCTCCGCGACGCGCTGCGGGACCAGGCCGATCGAGGGCGGACCAAGTTCGATATCGTGCTGTTGTCGGTGCAACGGCTGTTGCACCGGGGTGCGATCACTAATCTTGCGAAGATGCTGGGCCGGATGCATCAGGCCGACGTGGCGCAAGTGATCATGCATCTGTCGTCCCCCAAAGAAAAGCGGGAAGTCTTCGAGCTGGTGCGAGGCGAGTCGAAGCGCGGTCAAGTGCTGAGCGAGCTCGACAGCGATAGTATCAATCAGGTGCTGGCGGACCTGCTGCACGCGGATATCGCCTGGCTGATCAAAGACCTCGGCCCCGACGACGCGGCCTACCTCCTCGGTGTTTTGCCGGAAGAACGGGCCAAAGAGATCCTTTCGCTGATGCGGGCGGAGGACTCCACAGAAGTTGCCGATCTGTTGAAGTATCCGAAGGATACGGCCGGCGGCATCATGACCACGGAGTTCTTCGCGCTCCCGGAAGATGCGACGGCGCAAGATGCCATCCGGCGTC
>CAZGYZ010000372.1:0-2599 GCA_964530675.1 uncultured Nitrospira sp.
CCTTTGACCCAGCGACCTCAACCGCTGGTCCTCCCATCGTGCTGCGGACCCCCCCTCCCCAGGGTTTTCTGTTGGAACGCTCCGACATGATCTGGAGCGGTATCAGCCCAGATCTCATTTATGGACATAACGATGTCCATAAGCTTTGGGCCTACGATGTGGCGTCGAAGCAGTATGCGATGATCAAAGACTTTTCCGGCTCCGTGCTGCTGAATGGCGATCTGTCCCAAATGAGCAAGAGCCTGGATGATCAAGTATTTGCCTTCACGCTCACGAATGCCAATGGCGAGCCGGCCGGCTATTTCGCCTGGCATCGCGGGCGCGATCAAATCCTTGTCCGAGCAGAGGTAACCAATCTTGACGAACTGCAGGTGGATAAATCGGGGCGGTATCTGATTGTAGTCTATGGCGACGGGCATGATGAAATCTTCGATCTCGCACCCTCCACGCCGACGTTGATCGACAGGCTCATACAAGCGGACGGCTTCGCATTCGTCCATCGCGATACCGGGATGGGGACCCTCTTTCATGACTACTTCCCGACCAGGAGCCTTGTATTTGGCCGGATCGAGACACCGAGGGTATTTCAGCAAATGATTCCTGGACACTGGTCGTACGAGACCCAGGACGATCACTTTTCAATGCAGGCGGACAATGAGCTCTGGGCATTGAGCAGTCGCTTTTCCACCGACGGGGGACCGGTCCTGAACCCGTTCGACAACGAAATCGTGCAAGTTGCCACGGACGGCAGTGACCGTGTGCGTCGGATTGCTCATCATAGAAGCCTCGTCACCGTTTATGAGGATCAGCCGAAGGCCTCGATCAGTCGAGACGGACGATATGTGGCCTTTACCAGTAATTGGGGAATAGTTGCTGGACGCCGGGACGTCTATATCGTCGTCAACATTCCTCCAGCCCCCACAAGTTAAGACTCACGACACAGCGGCCTTGTACTTCCCGGATCAGCAGCGCTCGCTTCGGTCCAGGGCCGTACGAGCGGAAGAACCCCTGCAAAGCGAGGCATCGATTGGGCGGTTCGCCTCAAGGCGACAGGAATGATCATATCTGCTCAGGAGGTTGGCAATGACGAGTAGGAAGCCTGGTACGATGGTGGTGAGTCTCGATCTGGAATTGGCGTGGGGACGATTCGACCACATTCCAATTCCCATGCTCGAGCACGAATCGAGGCAGGAGCGGAAACACATCACGCCGCTCCTGGCTCTCTTCGACCGCTACGACATTCCTGCGACCTGGGCGGTGGTCGGCCATCTCATGCTCGATAAGTGTCTGCGCAATCACCAGGGCATCGCACATCCAGACCTGTCCCCGCGCCTGTACTATTCCTGGTTCCCACTCGATTGGTATTGCTTTGACCCCTGCACGACCGTCGATTCCGCTCCAGCCTGGTATGCGCCGGATATCGTGGAGTGGATTCGCCGCGCCCGTGTCCGTCATGAAATCGGGTCGCATTCGTTCGGCCATATCTATTACGGAGACCCGGAATGCTCTCCCTCCGTCGCGCTGGCCGATCTGAACGCCGCGCTTGAAATAGCCGCTCGACAAGGGATCGTGCTGAAGAGTTTCGTCTTTCCTCGCAACCAGGTCGGGCACCTGGATGTCCTCAAACATTTCGGATTGCGGTCGTATCGGGGGACGGAGCCTCCCTTGATCCGCACCGACATCCGACTGCTTCAATGGGCCGTGCGCTTCTTCGATCAGCTGCTCGCGCTTCGGCCCAGGGACGTACGAGTGGAAGAAACTCTGCCGGGACTGTGGAATCTCCCCGCCAATCATTTTTTCATCGGGCGCGACGGGATGCGCAGGATGATTCCGATGGCCAGCCGCGTGCTGAAAGGGAAGCGAGGCATCGCGCATGCCGTGAAGACCGGCGGGCTCTATCACCTCTGGTTTCACCCGTTCAACCTGAACGAGGATACCGACGCCATGTTGTCCGGCTTGGCCGAGATTTTCGAGTACGCCCATCGGATGCGCAAGCAAGGGCTGCTGGAGATCCTCACCATGGATGACTATGCGCGGCGGCTGGAGCGTGAGAAGCAGGAAGGGGCCCACAGTACGGAACAAGGCCTGCCAGAACAACAGGAGGAGGCGCAATTGTCGGTATAGAAAGAGCCTCAGGTGCAGCAGAAGTGTTCATGAATATGCGGGTTAGGATGCAGGTGGCTCGCCGGCCTCCACAGAACGAAGCCGAACCATATGAAAACGAAGCCGATCACCTTGGTGCATATCACGACGGTACCTCAGTCCCTCGCGTTCATGACGGGACAAGTGGGGTATATGAAAGCTCGCGGTTTTGAGGTCATCGGCCTGTCGTCGCCCGGCGAATTGCTTACCAGTTTCGCCGAGCGCGAGGGAGTACCTGTCCACGCAGTGGAGATGCCCCGACGGATTACTCCTTGGCGCGATATCCTCGCCCTGCTGAAACTGGTGCGGCTGCTCAACCGGATCCATCCGCAGATCGTGCATGCACATACTCCCAAAGGCGGATTGCTCGGGATGCTGAGCGCCTGGATAATCCGGACTCCTGTGCGGATCTACCACATGCGAGGGTTGCCGTTCACCACAGCGACTGGGTGGCGGC
>CAZGYZ010000373.1:0-2598 GCA_964530675.1 uncultured Nitrospira sp.
TAGGAGTGCGGCGGGACCCGGCACGAGACTGTCTCCGATACGAAGACTGTGGGATGTCTCGAACAGTCCACGTTGAAGACGGCGGTCCCGGCGAAGTGCTTGGTGAAAGCGCGCGCGCCAAATGGGGTCGCGCAGGTCACGATCGATGGCGGCTGCCAAAGCCGGTGAAAGCGGTCCACTCACATCATAGCCCTGCACGAGGCGTCCGGAGTCGACGAGGTCTGGAAAGCTCATACCCATCCGGTCTTGGAATGCTGTCATCCCGGACATGGGGGTCAATTGCAGTGCCATGAAGTCGCGAAAGTGGACTGTCGCAAAGCGAGCCAGGAGCCGTGCCAAGGTTTCCTGGTGGCAGAGGTGAAAGGGGTAGAACAGGGCGTGGGGTGCTCGGGGTCGATTCATCGACAAAGTTTCATGGTCATGTTAGGGTTTGCGCGTGCGATATCTCTTCACGTCGTGGCTTGATTTCCTGCTCATCTTTGTTCCGGTGACGGTCGCGCTCGAAGTCCTTCGAGCCGATCCACTGCTGGTCTTCGTGTCGGCTGGATTGGCCATTATTCCGCTGGCGGGCCTGTTGGGACGGGCCACCGAGCATTTGACGTCCCATGTCGGCGCCGGTATCGGCGCGCTGCTCAATGCCTCGCTCGGCAATGCTGCGGAATTGATTATCGCATTGGTGGCTCTGCGTGAGGGCCTTCACGATGTCGTCAAAGCCTCTCTCACCGGCTCGATCTTGGGCAATATCCTACTCGTCCTCGGTGTCTCCATGTTCGCCGGTGGATTAAAGTTCGAACGACAGAAGTTTAACCAGACCGCTGCCGGAATGGGCGCCAGTCTCCTGCTCCTGGCTGCTGTGGGTCTCATCATTCCTGCGCTCTTCCATGTCACCGCCGCCGATCGTGGCGTCGAGGTTGAGCAAAAGTTGAGTCTCACTATCTCGTTCGTCTTATTCGCCATATATATCGCAAGCCTGTTGTTTACGTTGAAGACGCATCGTCATCTGTTTGCCGGAGAGGCCCATAGTGCTTCGGATCTCGGAGAGCAACCTTGGTCTAAAGGCGCGTCGATCACGGTACTCACGGTGGTGACCTGTCTTGTGGCCTTGATGAGCGAGATGTTGGTAGGGGCGCTGGAGTCGGCTTCGCATCAGCTTGGACTCACGCAACTCTTTGTCGGCGTCGTTCTGGTCGCTCTGATTGGTAATGCGGCTGAACATTCCACGGCGGTCATGGTGGCGTTGAAAAACAAGATGGACCTCGCCTATGGTATTGCGGTTGGGTCCAGCCTGCAGATTGCGTTGCTCGTTGCCCCATTGCTCGTCTTCGCCAGTTATCTCTTCGGAACGCCGTTGGATCTGATCTTCACACCGTTCGAGGTGGCTGCGGTGACGGTCTCGGTCCTGATCGTGGGATTTGTGGCGATGGACGGAGAATCGAACTGGATGGAAGGTGTGATGTTGATCGGGGTCTACCTGATGCTGGCGATCGCCTTTTTCTTTCTGCCCGCATAGCCCGAACTCAATGGTCCATGTTTAATGGTGGATGTTCAGTAGTCGCTCATTCAAAATTCAACATTGAACATTCAACATTTTATTTCGTGTTGTCAGAACTTGTCCATGTCGATGACTTCCGTCGCCTCCCACAGATTCTTCTGCTCTGCGTCCGCCGATTCCTTCACGCGATCCTCTTCCGTCTCCTCGCCGAACTGAACTGTTTGTGTCGGCACAGGAGGTTTCTGCTCGGACGGGGACGAGTTTGCCTCTGGCGGCGACGGTTGTCTTCTTTGCTTCTTGGCTGGGTCCATATTTACAGGCATGGCAGCTCCGAAGTGATGGGTGTTCAGTGTCCACCCGACCGAAGGACAAAGTCAATCGGAAGGCGGCAGTCGCAACTGAGAGTAGGCGTATATATTCTTGCAGGCTGTTCAAAAAGGCCGTCCAGCAAGGCCGCAGCGAGTGAAGGGCCGAGGCGTACCCTTGGGGTACGTTGAGGGTCTGAACGATGCGAGAACGACGCTGGCGGGCTTTTTCAACAGCCTGCTAGTACAACTGCCCGGCGATGGTGTCGGCCTGAAGGAGCCCTCGTGCCGATAGTCGGCTGCGCTCACCGTCTACTTCGATCAACTGTTGTGCGAGTAATTCTTCGGTGATTGTTTCACGCCCATAGTTCGTTGCATGCTGATGAAGGTTCTGTGAGGGAATGCCTCGAATGAGACGCAGTCCGAAAATCACGGCGTCACGAAGTTGTTCTTCCTCCGAAAGTCTCGTGCGTTCTTCAATAGGAAGGCGGCTTGCCATGAGCGATTTGTCATAGACCGCGAGGTCGGCGACGTTGCCGAATCTTGTTCCGTCCAGATAGGACTGTGCGCTTGGGCCGAACCCAAGGTATTCGCCGTTGGTCCAATAGAGCAGATTGTGCCGACAAGCATATCCAGATTTGGCATAGTTCGATACTTCGTACCGCCCATAGCCGGCATCGTCGAGCATCTGTTGGGTTGCCTCATCCATTTCAATCTGAAGACCTTCATCCGGAGCCGGACTCAGCTGGCGTTGGATGTTGGAAGCGAGCCTCGTATTTTCTTCGACCGTGAGGGCATAGG
>CAZGYZ010000374.1:0-2597 GCA_964530675.1 uncultured Nitrospira sp.
TCGGGCAAGTCGTCGCTGGCCTTCGATACGATCTATGCCGAAGGGCAACGGCGATACGTCGAGTCGCTCTCGGCCTATGCCCGGCAGTTCCTCGAACAGATGGGCAAGCCCGACGTCGATTCGATCGAAGGGCTCTCGCCCGCCATTTCCATCGAGCAAAAGAGCACCAGCCACAATCCTCGGTCCACAGTTGGCACTGTCACGGAAATTTACGACTACCTCCGTCTCCTCTTTGCCCGGATCGGACGCCCCTCCTGCTTTCAGTGCGGCGATGAAATAACAGCGCAGACGGTGCAACAGATGGTCGATGCCATCGGCCTGCTGCCGGAGGGAAGCAAGTTTCAGCTCTTAGCCCCTATCGTCCGCGGCAGGAAAGGCGAGTATCGCAAAGAACTCCTCGACATGCGCCGATCCGGTTACGTCCGGGCCAGGGTCGATGGTCAGCTGGTGGACTTGGGCGAGGACATCGCGCTCGATAAACAGAAAAAGCACACGATTGAAATCGTAATTGATCGGCTCGTGATGAAGCCGGGCGAGGCGCTGACAAGACGGTTGGCCGACTCGGTAGAGACCTCGCTGAAACTCGCCGGTGGACTCGTCGGGGTGCTCACGGACAACGGGAAAGTCTCACTCTATAGCGAAAAGCTCGCCTGCATCCGCTGCGGCGTCAGTTATCCTGAAATAACGCCGCGAGTGTTTTCGTTCAACAGCCCGCATGGAGCCTGCCCAGCCTGCGACGGCATCGGCTACGCCATAACGCCCGACAGTCCCGACAATGAAGACTTCACATTGCTGGAACCCTGCGAGGTCTGCAAGGGCGCGAGGCTGCGGCCTGAAAGTTTGTCGGTCAAGTTGGCGACACAGTCGATCGCGGAGGTCACACACCTCTCCGTGCGAGCTGCCGCCGACTTCTTCGGTTCGTTGAAATTCACCGAGCGCGAGCTGTTGATCGCCCATCGCATCTTGAAAGAGATACGCGAACGGCTTGGGTTTCTCGTCAACGTCGGCCTGGATTACCTGACGTTGGATCGGGCAGCCGCCACCCTGTCCGGTGGCGAAGGACAGCGCATCAGGCTCGCCACGCAAATCGGCTCCGGCCTCGTCGGTGTCCTCTATATCCTGGACGAGCCGTCGATCGGTCTCCACCAGCGGGATAATCGGCGTTTGCTCCAGACCCTGTTGCGCCTGCGCGACCTGGGTAACACAGTCGTGGTGGTCGAGCATGATGCGGAAACCATGATGGCGGCGGACCATCTGCTGGATATGGGGCCGGGAGCCGGGACGCATGGCGGGCAGATCATTGCCCAAGGCACACCGACCGACGTCATGGGAAATCTCGACTCGTTGACAGGTCAATATCTCCGGGGCACACAGATGGTCAGCCTGCCTCGCCGCCAGCGCAAGGCCAAGGGGTTCTTATCCATCCTGGGAGCCACGAAACACAATCTCAAGGGAGTAACCGCCAAGATTCCGCTCGGTCTGCTCACCTGTGTGACCGGCGTGTCCGGGTCCGGAAAGAGCACGCTGGTTCTTGAGGTGCTGTTCCACTCCCTTTCCCAGTTGCTCTATCAGAAAAAACCGAAGATCGATGGCTGTAAGGAGCTGCTGGGTGTCGCCGCGCTGGATAAAGTGATCGACATCGACCAATCTCCGATTGGCCGAACCCCGCGATCGAATCCTGCAACCTATACAGGTCTGTTCGGTTTCATTCGTGACCTCTATTCCAATTTGCCCGAATCCCGCGTGAGGGGGTACAAGCCCGGCCGCTATAGTTTCAATGTGAAGGGCGGCCGTTGCGAGGCCTGCCAGGGCGATGGGTTGATCAAGATCGAGATGCATTTCCTGCCGGATGTCTACGTGACCTGTGAAGTCTGCAAGGGCCAACGGTATAACCGCGAGACGATGGAGATTCACCATAAGGGGAAGAGCATCGCCGATGTGTTGAATATGACAGTGGACGATGCCGTGGAGTTCTTCGAGCATATCCCCTTCATCAAACGGAAACTCGACACCTTGCACGACGTCGGACTGCACTACGTGAAGCTTGGCCAGTCAGCCACGACGCTGTCCGGGGGCGAAGCGCAACGGGTCAAACTCTCGCGCGAACTGTCCAAACGTCCGACCGGCCGTACGATGTACATTTTGGATGAGCCGACGACCGGGCTTCATTTCGCCGACGTGCAACGGTTGCTCGACGTGCTCGACCGGCTAGTCGAAGCCGGCAACACCGTGGTCGTGATCGAACATAATCTCGATGTGATCAAGAATGCCGATTGGATCATCGACCTCGGCCCGGAGGGCGGCGATCGAGGTGGTGAGATTGTGGCGGAAGGACCGCCAAGAGAAATTGCAAAAGCCAAGCGATCGTATACGGGACAGGTATTGAAAGAAGCAGGGGTGTGAGCGGGGCGGAAGGGCGGATCTTTCGGGAGTCGGCATAATGCGTTGGATAGGAACTGCCGATGTCCTCTTACTGCTGGCCGCGTGCTCCTCTAAAGGGCGACCGAGGGTCGCATGCCGTCGCACAGCGGCGCTCTCTGGCTGTCATCTTCCTGTGCCCGCTATGCCGACTCCCGAAAGATCCGCCCTTCCACCCC
>CAZGYZ010000375.1:0-2592 GCA_964530675.1 uncultured Nitrospira sp.
GCTTCGCAGACTGCCTTTTCGTTCTTCAGCCAGTCGTGCCAATCGATTTCCTTCGGTGCGGATAAGGTTACTCCCGGAGTTTGCCGCCGTAAGATGACGATATGTTCGACGGAGGGGGAATTGGCGACGGCTTGGTCGACCACCAGCTTGAGGTTGAGGACTTTCCCTCTGTCGAAGCCGACGTCGGCCGTAATGACCAGTTTGGACTCGGCATCCTGAATGCGGTTCGCAAGGGCCGGGGCGCTGAATCCTGAATAGACCACACTATGAATGGCGCCGATGCGTGCGCAGGCGAGCATGGCAACGATCTGTTCGGGAACTTTCGGAAGGTAGATCGTGACCCGGTCGCCTTTCTCGATCCCGAGTGTCTTGAGCGCATTCGCGCAACGATTGACCTGCCGGTAGAGCTCGCCATAGGTGATGACTCGTTCCTGGTCGTTCTCGCCCACCCAGATGACTGCCACTTTATTTTTACGCCAGGTTTTAACGTGGCGGTCTAGACAGTTATAGGTGATGTTGCAGGTGGCGCCGACGAACCACTTGGCCCAGGGATAATTCCATTCGAGAACCTTGGTCCAGGGAGAGAACCACTCCAGCTCCTTGGCGACGCCGCTCCAGAAGCCTTCAGGGTCGGCAATCGATTTCTTGTAGGCGCTCTCGTAGTCCTGAATATAGGCAGCGGCTTTGGTCTGAGCGGTCGGCTGATATACGCGGCTTTCCTTGAGGAGGGTATCGATGTTCTCTGCCATGGTGCGATGACTCCTTCAGGTCAAGGTGGAAGCAAATCATGCGCATTATGCTGGAGGGGCGGGGGGGAACTCAACCATACATTGGTACGGGAAAGGGAGTATGCGATGTCACGCTGGAGCCGTTTAGATGTTCCGAGACCTCGGTCTGCCGTTTCTTGACAGTCACGCAGGGCCGATAGTAGGGTGAGTTCATTACGCGTCACCCGCTGAGGCCGATCCAATTGATGTTGCCGTTTGCCCACCGACAGTTGCGCCCCTTCCTTCTCGCGGTTCTCGTCTATTTGCTGGCAGCGACGTTCTGTCAATCGTCTGCATCTGCCCAATTGGGGAAGCCGGAAGGGTTGTATTACAAGTCGTGGGCCATTGTTATCGGGGTGGAGAACTATCTTCTGGCCCCGAAAATTCCAGGCGTGATTGAGGATGCCAAAGCGGTGGCCCAGGCATTCCGCCAATTGGGTTTCGACGAAATCGTTGAGCTGTACGACAAGGATGCGAGCGCGCGCCGTCTACAGCAGATGCTTTCGGATTACTTGCCTCGCAAGGTTGGTCGACATGATCGCCTGGTGCTCTATTTCGCCGGACATGCGGGTGTCATGCAGGATCTTGATGGTATGGAGCTCGGCTATCTTGTTCCCTGGGACGCGCAGGTGGGGAACGTGTCCAAATCAATGACGTTTGAACAGCTGAAAGAGTTCAGTCGGCGTAGCGCGTCCAAACACACGCTCTTCTTTTTGAATGCTGCGGTTCGTGGGTGGGAGGTGAGTGCAGCTCAGCCACTGTTTCTCGAAGGGCGATTGGCTCCGGAAGACGAAATGGAACGGCGAGCGGTGCAAGTGTTGACGGCGGGCGATAAGGGCGAGTCGTTGAGTCAGGAGAATGGGAAGAGTTTTTTTGTGCAAGTATTGGTGAAGGGGCTAAGTGGCGCGGCAGATCGGAATAAAAACGGATGGCTCATGGCCTCGGAAGTTGGCGACTATGTCAAGCAACAGGTTTCAGAACGATCGAAGGGCATCCAGCACCCTCTTTTTGTGCAGCTTGAGGGGGAAGGGGATACGGTATTGATTGAAGGCCGCAAGGCCGCATTTATTATGGGGGCAGAGCCCCAATCTCCGGCGGAACGACAACAGGCTGCGAAGATGCAGTATGAACAGGCCGTCGCGCTTCTCCAAACCGGTAAGTCGCCGGAGGAGGCGTTGGAACGGCTGGATAGAGCGCTGGAATATGACCCTACGTTCGGCGACGCCTATGTGCTCAAGAGCTATGTACGATTAGAAGTACTGCCGAATCTTGAAGATGCGTTGTCGGCGGCAAAGCTGGCCGTGCAGCATGTTCCGAAGAATCCTGATGCGCAGTATACGCTTGGGATGATCTACGAAAAGCGCGGGCAGTATGCCGAAGCTGAGCGGGCTATGCGGGAGGCGTTGGTGGCCAATCCCAACTATACGGACGTCTATTTCTCTCTGGGCATCCTCTACGCCGACCAGATGAAAGATCAGCCGAAATCGGTCGAAGCCTTCACTCGTTATCTCGAACTCGGCGGAAACCATGCCCGTGCCAGGGCTGCTGTGGCACAGTCAACACCCGCCGCTCCCGCGAAGCCGTAGCAGGATGCTGAAAAAGCCCGGCAACACGAAGAAGGTTGAGAAAGCGAAAGTCTGAACTTCACTCAACCTTGACCTCGACCTCAGCCCGCATCTTGCTAGGTTTTTTCGCCGCCCTTCAGATACCCCAGCCCAATTTTCAATGCTTTCCGCGTAATTTCTGCCCAGCGTGCTTGAGGATATTCGGCGAGAACTGCGGCTGCTTTAGGATCTTGAACCTCCAGGCTCAGAATCTTAATGAT
>CAZGYZ010000376.1:0-2570 GCA_964530675.1 uncultured Nitrospira sp.
AATGGCGATTAAGGGGAATCGAGCTAGATCCTGAGTGGCACGATGAGAAGCTACTGACAAATCTTCACCGGCTCCACGAGATCCAGCAGCCGATTGAAGATCGGCGGAATGAACCACAGGTGTTTGAACCGAACTGGGCTTTCCGCCAGCACCGTCAATGGTGGGCCCATCGCGCCATCAGTTTCCCGTGGTTTTTCGGGAGCGTGTATACGTTGCTTCTTCTGTGGAGCGTGACAAAGCTCCTGAATGTCTGAGCTGCCCGAGAGGATTTCTCTTACGATGTCTCATACGTCGAGTTTTTGGAGCAGCCCATCGGCTGAGACTCTTCAGCAACTCGACTCAAGCTCTAAAGGACTCTCCGGCGATGAGGCGCGACGGCGTCATCTGCGCGATGTGCATCTTCTCTTAAAACCGAAGAGCCGGCTGTCCACCTACGAGCTGCTATTTCGGCAATTCACCAGCCCGATCATCCTCATCCTCCTGGCGGCCGCGGGGCTGGCCTTCTTTCTGGCTGATCCGACCGACACTGCGATCATTCTTTTAATCGTGCTTGCCAGCGGCCTGCTCGGGTTCTGGCAGGAACGGAGCGCGAACCAAGCGGTGGCCAGCCTGCTCGCAATCGTGCAAGTCAAAGCGGATGTGTGGCGCGACGGAAGCCCGGCTGCTGTGCCGGTTGAGGAGGTCGTGCCGGGCGATATCGTCCTGCTCAGAGCGGGGGACACAGTTCCCGGCGATTGTCTGCTGCTTGAATCGAAAGACCTATTCGTGGATGAGGCGACGCTCACGGGCGAAACCTATCCGGTCGAGAAAGTTTGCGGCATCCTGCCGGCCGACGTTCCCCTGGGTCGGCGGACGAATAGTCTCTTTCTCGGAACCCATGTCGTCAGCGGAAACAGTACGGCGGTTGTGGTGCACATCGGATCGGACACGGAATTCGGCAAGGTCTCGGGCCGGTTACAACTCAGGCCGCCGGAGACGGAGTTCGAGCGAGGCATCAGGCAATTCGGTTATCTGCTTTTGGAAGTAACCGTCGTGTTGGTCGTCGCCATCTTTGCAGTCAACGTGTATCTGGCCAGGCCCGTGCTCGAAGCCTTCCTCTTCTCCCTCGCCCTCGCGGTCGGCCTCACCCCGCAGCTGCTGCCTGCCATCATCAGCATCAATTTGGCCCATGGGGCCAAACGCATGGCCCAGCAGAAAGTGATTGTGAAGCGATTGGCCTCGATCGAAAACTTCGGGAGTATGACCGTCTTCTGTTCCGACAAGACAGGGACATTGACCGAAGGACTTGTCCGCCTGAAGGCCGCTTTCGATATCACGGGGAATCCGAGTGAACGGGTGCTCTTGCACGGCGCACTCAATGCGAGTTTCGAAACCGGGTTTCATAACCCGATCGACGAAGCCATCCGTACCGCTCGCTCGTTCGATCTGTCCCCCTATCGGAAATTGGATGAAGAGCCCTACGATTTCGTCCGCAAACGACTGTCCGTGTTAGTCGCGACGCCGACTGGCCATCTCTTGGTGACCAAGGGAGCTCTGGCGAATGTGCTGGCGATCTGTTCGACCGTCGAAACTGCGGATGGCACCTTAGTTGAACTGGCTGCCGTGCAGGATTCAATCCAATTGCAGATGGCGCAGTGGGCCGGTCAGGGATGGCGGGTGCTCGGGCTTGCCTCTCGCGAGATGGGCGCACGAGAGGGCATGACCAAGGACGATGAGTTGGACATGACGTTTTTGGGATTCCTGCTGTTCGAAGATCCCATCAAGGCCGATGTCGTGGAGACGATCGGCCGCCTCAAGAGCCTGGGCGTCACTTTGAAGATCGTGACCGGCGACAATCGTCTCGTCGCGGCTCATGTCGGACAGGCGATAGGCCTGTCGAATGGAGATCTGTTGACCGGCGAGGACTTGCGGCAGATGAGCGACGAAGCGCTGGTGTCGCGCGTGAATGACGTCCATGTGTTTGCCGAGGTCGAGCCGAATCAGAAGGAACGGATCATTCTGGCCTTGAAAAAGGCAGGCCACGTCGTAGGCTATGGGGGCGACGGCATCAACGATGCCTCGGCGTTGCACGCGGCAGACGTCGGTGTGTCCGTCGAGAGCGCAGTAGACGTGGCGAAAGAAGCGGCGGATATCGTGTTGCTGGAAAAGGATCTGAGCATCCTGGTCGACGGCGTGCAGGAAGGGCGGAGGACGTTCGCCAACACGCTGAAGTATGTCTTTATGGCGACCAGCGCGAACTTCGGCAACATGTTCAGTATGGCGGGGGCGTCGCTCTTTCTGTCTTTTCTGCCTCTGCTGCCCAAGCAAATATTATTGACCAATCTCCTGACCGACATTCCGGAAATGACCATCGCCGGTGATCGCGTGGATGAAGAGCTGATCGATCGGCCCAGGCGGTGGAACATCGCCTTCATTCGAAAATTCATGCTCACGTTTGGTTTAGTGAGTTCCATCTTTGACTATCTGACGTTCGGCGTGCTGCTCTTTGTCTTTCACGCCGGTGTCGAGGAATTCAGAACCGGGTGGTTTGTGGAGTCGGTGATCTCCGCTTCGATCATCGTCCTGGTCGT
>CAZGYZ010000377.1:0-2561 GCA_964530675.1 uncultured Nitrospira sp.
CTTCTACTAACAGGCTGTTGACAAAGCCCGCCAGCGGCGTTCTCGCATCGTTCAGATCCTCAACGTACCCCAAGGGTACGCCTCCGGTCTTCACTCGCTGCGGCCTTGCTGGACGGCCTTTCTGAACAGCCTGCGATGGCTTCTGAACGGGTCTGCGAATATCCAGACCTTGCATGTCTGTTCTGCTCAAGTAGTTTGTCAGCATCCTGTTAGGGAATCTCGTCGAGAAGAGTAGATTGGATCGGTCGCAACGGCGCGGTTTGGCGGGGAGGGCCTGGAAGGACGAGCGGTGAGCCAATCTGGTTGGCGCCTTGGATCAGTCCGATCGAGAGTTGTGGTCCAAGTGTATTCACAGCCCCGCTCCAGGCCTGACCGGTCGTGGGATTCCGAAAGCTATACGATTGGAAATTGTTCCCGGGGTTGTACAAGAATCCTTGCGTGCCCTGATTGTCGAGATAGAGGCTCCCGGGACCTGGCCCTCTGACCAGCGGCGCGACCCCTCCGTCGAATGAACGAACGCTGGAGATGGATTGTCCCCAGGCTTGCGAGTTCAGCGACGGGAACACAAATAGGAGGAGGGCCAGCACAGACAGCCCCGCTCGGAGCACCAAGACCGGCAGGATAGATTGCTTGACCCGATGGCGATGGAATCTCATGCAGTTAGCCCATGACAGGTTCACCTTTAACCATTATAGTATGAAGAAAGTTTCTTTGTCGATCAAAGGGGGCAGTTATGGAACAGCGTCTTGAAGCAAATATCAATACATGGCGGCGCACCTGCGTCTTTGCCATCGGAGTCACCCTTGCCCTATCACCCGGTCTCACTTGGGGTCTGGAGGTCGGCACGACTCCGGTAATGGAACGACGGGAGACCATCTCCCTCGCAGACGCGGCACTGCAAGCGCTGCAGCATAACCTGGACATCAGCATCAGCCGTCAGACGAAGGAAAGCCGGCAGGCTGACATCACCGTCGAACAAGCGAAGTTCGACCCGACCCTGAGTGTGAACGGCCAATTCAACCGAACCGTGAACCCACTCAACCGCCCGGTATTCGGCGCAACCGGCGGCAACCTGACTGGGATTACCCCCTTCGATCAACGTACCCAGTCCGTCACGTTGGATGCAACGGCAAATCTCCCCACCGGCGGCAACGTCGATCTGAACTACAGCCCCGCTCGAACAAGTGTGAATCAGAACCTGGCAGGCGGGTTCCTGTTTAACCCCTCCTATACAGGCGGCCTCGCACTCACGCTGACACAGCCATTACTCCGCAACGCCGGCATCGACGTGACCAAGACCTTCATCCGCGTGGCGCAGAACAATGCCATTGTGGAAGAACATGTGTTTCGCGATCGTGTCCTCACCGTCTTAGCCTCGGTGGAGCAGACCTATTGGGAAGTCGTCTTCGCCAATGAGAATCTGAAAGTGGCAGAGGCCGCGCTGAAAGCCGCGCAGGAACTCTTGGCCACCAACCGTGCGAAGGCAAAAGCCGGCATCATGTCGATCGTCGATGTTTTGCAAGCCGAAGCAGCCGTCGCCTCGCGAGTCGAGCAGGTGCTGGTCGCAGATAAAGCGATTCGAGACCAGGAAGATCAGCTACGCCGTTTGCTCAATCCTGCGGAAGAGGATCTGCGTCAAGACTTGCGCCTGACTCCGCTCGACCAACCTGTGGTCACCCTCGAACCCATCAGCCTGCAAGAAGCCATTGATAAGGCCATTGAGCAGCGGCCTGAAATCGCCCAAGCGATGAAAAATATGGAGACAAGCGATCTCAACACCAAGTTTGCCAAAAATCAGATTCTCCCGACCCTCTCGTTCCAAGGGACCATGGGAATGGCAGGGCTGGGAAAAGACTACGGAGACTCAGTAAACCGGAACTTCAACGGCGATTACTATAACTACGGCGCGGGCCTCGTCCTGAGCTACCCACTCGGCAACCGTTCAGCCTGGAGCACCTATAACAAACGGCAGCTGGAGGCGAAGAACGCCGAAGCATCGCTCATGAACGTGCGTCAGCAGATCATCGTGGGGGTACGTGAGGCAGTCCGGCGCGTCCAGACGGATTTCAAGCGGATCGAAACGACTCGATCGGCCAGAATCATGGCAGAGAAGCAATTGCAGGCGGAGCAAGAGCGGCTGAAAGTGGGGCTCAGCACCACACGCTTTGTCCTCGACTTCCAACGAGACCTCGCAACAACCCAAGGAAACGAGTTGCGCGCCACGGTCGACTACAATAAATCGCTCTCCAATCTCTCGCGGCATAAGGCCACCACACTCGACCGTTATAATCTCCAACTCAACTGACCCCCATGATGGCGCCTGAGTCTGGTCCTCGCACGGCACCGGCTCAGGCCAAAGAATGGGGAGCAGCCTTCGCGCTGCTCCCCACCGCCGCGACGCTCGGCTTCTACGCCCTTCCCACCTCGCTCCAAGAACAGACACTAATCCTGTTCACGCCACAGATCATCGCCTACCTTGCATTAGGTGTATGGGCCAGGCACAACCGCGATATCGTATCTCGCCTTGGGCTGGAGAAATGGAAAGTACGGAATGGCCTACG
>CAZGYZ010000378.1:0-2558 GCA_964530675.1 uncultured Nitrospira sp.
GGACGAGAGCCATGCCATCGGCCGTTTTGCTGACGGCTCTATATGAGGAGCGGATTGCAAGGAAGCAGCAAGTTCGCTAGACTCTCACCATGGCGACGGTAACACATCCCCACATCGTGACCGATCCGACCGTCTGCGGAGGCAGCCCACGGATCGAGGGTACTCGTATCACGGTCAGAACGGTTGTTATCGCCACGTTGTTGCACGGACAGACTCCCGAACAGCTTCTCCAACATTATCCTCACCTCTCGCTTGCGTCGATCCATGACGCGCTCTCTTACTATTACGATCACCGTGAGGCGATGGATCGGGAAATCGCTGAACATGAGGCAATTGTTGCGACAAAGTAGTAAGACGGAGGGCAACCCATGAGTGAGATTGAACAGCTTGAGAAAACGGTGTCAAATCTCTCTCCCAAGGATCTGGCTCAGTTTCGAGCCTGGTTCCTTGAGTTCGATGCGCGCGCGTGGGATGAGCAAATCGAGACGGACCTCAAGGCCGGGAAGTTGGATACGCTCATTGCGGAGGCGCGAACTGAATTTGAGCAGGGGAAAGCGCGACCTCTGTGAAGCATACTGCTTCGTCACGATTTTGGACCGCCTATCACGCCCTCCCCGAAGACATTCGCTCCCTGGCTGACAAGAACTTCCAGCTTTTGAAATCCAATCCGCGCCATCCTTCTCTTCGCCTTAAGCGCATCGGAGAACTGTGGTCGGTACGAGTCGGTGATCACTATCGAGCGCTTGGGTTCAATGTCCAAGGTGGAATCAACTGGTTCTGGATTGGCACCCACGCTGACTATAACAAGATCATTGTTCCATGACTCATAATGGGCCTTCCAAGCAACTGTCTCCTTGCCCCTCCAGCCCCAATTGCGTCTCGACCCAGGCTCAGGACGAGGGACACGCCATTGAGCCCATTCGCTACCGCAAGTCGCGGGCAGAAGCGAAGGAGGCGCTGAAAGAAGTTATCCGTTCCATGCCACGGACCAAGCTTGTTGACGAAGACGAGTCCTACCTTCATTACGAATTCACCAGCATGTTGCTCCGTTTTGTCGATGATGTGGAGTTTCTCTTCGACGACGACACAAAGACGATTCATTTCCGCTCCGCTTCCCGCACCGGCTACGGCGACCTGGGCGTCAACCGCAAACGCATGGAGCAGGTGCGCGTCCTTGTGGGTGAAAAGCTGTAGCTCTATTCGGCAATTTTCTTTGGAGTTCTGTGGCCGCTTGCTATGCTTCTGAGAACAGGAGGCAGGCGCCGATGGGATTCAAACGAAAAGGATCGCGTGTCGAGGTAGGCCGGGGTGGCCGTCTGCAACGGGGGCCTCTCTCGGCGCCGTGCAAAGTTCTGGATGTCAGTGAGACAGGTGTTCGGGTTGAGAGCCGTTTATTTGTGAAAAGCGGTGATGCGCTTCAACTCCTAATTGAGCTTGAAAAAGGGAGAACCTTGACCTGTGGGTTGCAGGTTGTCCATGTGCGTTCCCCTAGGTTTGGAGCGAAGATCACGTCAATCAGCCCTGAGGACAGGGAGCGACTGGCCCATATCCTTGATGATCACGTGCAGACCAGTTTTTCCCGCCGGTAGCCGGTCTTGTTCATTTGGTTTGTCTGGTCCATCTGGTCTATCTAGTCTGTCTGGTTCATCTGGTTAGTTTCGTTCAACCAAACAGACGAGACAGACCGAATAGACCAGACAAACAAAATAACCGAACAGACCGGGTTAATGCGCGGGGCTGGGTGGTTTTGGGCCGAGCCTGGTTGTGTGCTGGAAGACGCATTTCGGACAGGTGTAGTGGACGAATTGCTTGCCGCCGACGAGACGCTTCTTCATCTCTACTCGGCACCAGGTGCAGAGTCGATCGGGGAGATCAGCTGAAGGCGAAATCTGGTTCGGGGTAGATGAAGTGACATTGGCCATGCGCGGCATTCTCTCCGACCGCTGCGAACCTTGTCAATCGGTCGAGTAGTCCCTGAACCGCCAGGCGTGAAAAAAAGTTTCTCCATCCCCACTCATATGAAAATTTTCGTGGTATAGTCCGAAACAACAGTCCATCGTCACAGTTTTTACCCTCCTAACAGAAAGGTGTATAACCTCTATGAGTAGCCCGATTGATTCCGAGACCGCAATCTTTCCAACCGAGTCCCCAGTAGCTGATTCCATTGCCCCCCAGGAGATGGTGGGTGATGGAAAAGCGTGGGGACTCTGTACCGCTCTCGATCTTCAAGATTGTAACCCCGACCTGATTCGCAATGCCGACCATATCCGCCGTTATGTTGCCGAGCTGTGCGAGCTCATTGACATGAAACGCTTTGGCGAGTGCCAGGTCGTCGATTTTGGCTCAGGCCGCGTTGCCGGCTATTCCATGGTGCAGCTGATCTCGACCTCGTTGATCAGCGGCCATTTTGCGAACGATACGAACAACGCTTACCTTGACATTTTCAGCTGCAAGGGCTATGACCCTGCCGTTGTCGAGGCGTTTTCCAAAGACTTCTTCGGCGCGCGTCGCAGTACGACGACGGTCACGCTCCGTTATTAGAAAAAGACCGGGAGCCG
>CAZGYZ010000379.1:0-2546 GCA_964530675.1 uncultured Nitrospira sp.
AGGACGGTATATTGCCTGGTCGGATCGTCCTCGTGCCAATGAAGCTCCCCGCAGCAAGCTGCGGGGTATCTTGCAAAATTCTCCGAAGCCACTACCCTCCTTTGCCAAGGCTACGGAGGGTTCCCCTCGCCTTCATCCCCGTAGCACGCTACGGGGTATTCGGCGAAGGAGAATAAAACGGCAGAATTTGAGAGTAGGTGGCATCGCCTTTGAGTTCGGATATCCCGAGAGGCCAGAGCCAACTGCGCCGCAGGTAGTTTCTCGCGGGATCCAGTTCGCGTGAATAAAATGGAATCACGGTGAGCCGCGAATAGGTGCCGCGCTCTTCGGTCGAATAGAGTAGAGAAACGCTTGCGTGTAGGTCGTGTCTCCCTTGGTCTCCTTGCAGTAGAGAAAACCCTGACAAAAGCGGGACTCTTCTTCCTCCGCCTGAGCTGAATCGATCAGACCCGTATCCCACGACAGCAACGTCAGCCCGAGAACCAGCCCCAGCCGAAGCACAAATCTGGTGAACGATGACCTTTGAGTTGTATATGCCATCAATAAACGCATTTTCTCGTGTGGACAATCCGATTACGCTGCCGATTGCCGACAGTTCTAAGGAATAGTTATGCATCGATCAGACCATTATTTATTCTCGTGGTTGTTCTCAGGCCACGCCATTCAAAACCTTCTCGGTTTCTACGACCTTTGGTTCCAGCAGAGATGAATCCTCGCTGGGCAAGAAGCCCGACTCCTAAAAACCTTCAGCCTATCTACCTGAGTCGTTCAGAATATAGCTGTCGCTTTTTGGGAAAGATGAAAATTGCATTTGTGGCAAAAAGCTCCATCGCTGGAGGATTACCGAATGTGAAATTTCTTCTCCTATTCGAAGATTCGCGAGGTTTTCCTGTGACTATGTCTCCCATGAGACCCGTCAGTCACCAGGAATGTGAATTGCGTATTGCCTATTAAGAGCTTCTTTAGGGGAGAATGCCTCCCGATGCAACGTGGCAAGGCTCAAGCAGAGAAGGAGGCGTTTCGATGCTGTACCGAAACCTTGTAGGATTTTTTATGCTCCCGGCCATGATGGCCGTGGTCACCATAGCGGCGGCTGCTGCTCCGCGCGAGCCTACCGAAGCCCGAGACATCCCCCCTTCCGCAAGGGAGGAGGCCCGCAGCTATAAGGCTCCTTTCGGGGACACTCATACAGCCCCACCCGAAATCGTCGCAGCGGGTAAAGGGCTCTACGAAGGCAAAGGGCGTTGTGATTTCTGTCATGGGATCAGCGGCAAAGGCGACGGGCCCGCAGCGCATATGAATTCAGCCGATCCGCCGAGCGATTTTACGAGCTGCGCTTTTCAGAAAGAGCACAAGGATGGGGATCTGTTTTGGATTATCAAGTACGGCAGTCCGGGCACGGGGATGCAATCACTCATCCCTGCGTTGCTGTCGGAAGAAGAAGGGTGGAAGGTCGTGGCCTATATCCGAACATTCTGCACCGCACAGCCGTAGCATCACGTTGTTTGGCAATAGCGCTTCGAGGGGAACAGGATCCGTGGCACCATTAAAGTACCGGCGTATGCCGGCGTGAAGGGAAGGGGCGCAACCATGAGTATTCTCTTGAATACAAGACGTAGCCTCATTGTCTCTCTGCTTGTACTTATTGGCCTGTTCAGTTACGAAATCAGTTTCCTGGTGTCTGAGGCTCATGCCATTCCCGCCTTTGCACGAAAATACGGATTGCCGTGCAACGTTTGCCACGTTCCGGGATTTCCGAAGCTGAATGACTTCGGGAACCAGTTTCGCGATCAGGGGTATCAATTCGACGCGGATGTGGACCTTCCCACTCACCCCAATATCACCATGGGCTACTGGCCCCTCTCAATGAGGACGACGGTCGGCTACCAGGCCACCAGTGTCCGAACGGATGGCAGTGGGGTCTCGACCGGTGGGTTTGGTTTTACAGGATTGGACATTTTAAGCTTTGGTCTCCTGCACCGCGATATCTCGTTTGGCTTGGTGTTGACCCCTGGGCTCGGAGGCGCAGGCTTTGGCAGGGGATCGACAGCGGTGGAGGGCGATTTGGAGGCTGCCTATGTCCGGCTCAACCGGCTCGAACGGTTTCTCGGTGTCAAAGGCGAGCCGGGGACCTATCTCATGAATTTCAAGATCGGGAAGTTTGAACTCGATGTGCCCTACAGCGAGAAACGGAGCCCCACCCTCAACACACCCTTCGTGATGTATCACTATGTCGCAGGTAGTCCCTACTTCGCCGGAGCAACCGGGACATCAACCAGTTTCTACAACAACCCCAACTCCTTCGCAATCGGAGAAAATTCACCTGGAGTAGAACTGGCCGGTACCACTAAAACGGCGGTCACCGATGGGGTCTTCCGCTACAGTCTCGCGGGGCTCAGCACGAACACCTTCTCAGGCTCTCTTAGCGGTTGCAGTCAGCCTCAATGTGGGACTGGAGGGCGAAACGTGAATTTTTATGGCCGCATGACGCAGTCGTTCGGGGGCTATGGCATTGTCACAGGCCAGCGCATCGGGCTGTTCGGCGC
>CAZGYZ010000380.1:0-2501 GCA_964530675.1 uncultured Nitrospira sp.
GCAATTGCGCCTTCTCCCCACGGGTCATGGTGCTGAGTAATTTTTCAGCTTCTTGGAGCGTGCTCATGTATGTGCCTTTCAGATATACAACTACTGTTCTCGGTCAAGGCCTGCTACTCCGAATCATTGAAAACCCGCGCAAAGGGTAACATTCTCTTTCCCCAATGTCACCAGAAAGGAGACCCCCTTAAGCACTTGGGGGCGGAGTCACATTTCCGGAGTGGGTGAGAGGCACAAAAGGGAGTCTGTAGAATCAGGCATGAGTGTTGACCTTCGGACTCGTGGTGACGGTGCATGCAAATGGTTCGAGGTTCAGGAATTACAGAGCGTTTGAGGTTCAAAGTTCAATGTTGCGGCGACGTGAGAGACAGGTGACGGACCGACGGAAGTCGCTAAGATTTCCTTCCAGAATCGAGCAGACGATCTCAAGGTTGAGCTTCTGATAATCGTGTGCGGCGATATTGCGGAATCCAACCATGGCACACACAAGGAAGCGGTGTTTCTTACTTTTTGCCGTACGTGCTGCCGTGGTCTGACGCGATGGTGAGGAGACGAATGAAATCGCTGTCGCGGAATGCCGTTGCCCGGCGTGACTGGGTGATACGCAGCGAGTAGATGGCAGCAACACCCGCCGGCGGCTTGACGCTGCCAACTTTCTCCCACTTCAGGCCATTGTCACGGTAGAGCTGATTCCAGGTGAGTTGGCGAATTTTGTTCAAGGTGTCCAGCGCGGCGTGTCGTTCAAGCTTTTGCAGCGAGAGTAAGTTTTCCTGAAACACCGGATTGTTCAGGTCAAGCCTGATCAAGGCATCCGGATCAACCTTAGCCATCGGCCAGCTTCCTGATCACGGCATCCACGTCGGTGTCACGGGATGGATTGGCCTTGGCCCAATCCAGTGCTCGCGCCAGATCGGCAGCGGCTTGGGGCTCGTGCAACCAGAGTTCGTTGTCGGGGATAACGGTGGCGGTACGCACCAGCCAGACGCCAGGCTCTTGTTCCTCAACCAGAACTTGACGCCCGGCAAATTGTTTGCCGAGTGAAATCTGGCCATTTGCACCAATTACTTTGATACTGGGGGGGGTGGTTAATGTGGCCATAGCTACCTCCATATACTCCTAATATGGTGCTGCACTATAGCACTAAAGCGATCCTATGGCAAAAGACCAACAGAACGGGGAACCAGGGAACAGATCACCCCACGATTTCCACCACCCACAGGACTTTGAGCCCAGGAGACCTGTCGCTTGACTGCCGGCCTGGTTTAGTTGGTTTATCTGGTTCATTTTGTTTGTTTGGTGCGACTGGTCTATTTGGTCTGTCTCGTGTGCTTGTTGACCCAGACTAACCGGATAAACCAGACCAACCAGATAGACAAGACAGACCAGATGACCAGACAGACCAGATAACCAGAACGTTACGGCAACTCTAAGGCTCGCACGAGGCTCCGCAGCAGTTCCTCGAAAAGCGGCTCATACTCCTTGAGGTTCCGATAGATCGCTACGGACGTGCGCTCGTTATAGGTGTGCACTGTAAGGTTGCGGTCTTCGATCATTCGAATCCACAGGGGACTGTCTCGAACAAGTCCGCACGTGAAGGCTTCACTCAGGCACCCCTTGGGCGAATGGCACAAGACTCCCTGTTCCCGCAGCACCCGTTGAACGGCTTTCCACGCCAGTTCATAGGTAAATTCGAACCGTTTAATCGCCGCATCCCGAACGATTGCCGACTCTGGTTCTCCCAATACTTCTTGGAGCCGTCGTAGCGCTTGCTCAAACGTTTTCACGGCTTCTGTACCTTCCATTATGTCAACACCTGCCCCTGGCTTAGAACGTGATCCCGAAACCGGTCATGAACCTGTTGGATATCGATGATCTGAATCTTTCTCAGGGTCGGCAACTTATCAATCTCCTCGTGGATTTCCGACATGACAGTCGAATCCACAGCGGTGGCTCCTTCGATTGCAATATCGATGTCTGAGGTCGGAGCGGCTTTCAACGTTGTCCAGGAACCAAACAAGAGAATCCGGTGCGACTCAGCCGGCAGATATCGGCGAATCACTTGGACTATACGCGTGAGGATCGGACGAATGTCTCGCTCCTTCATTTCCCCTATTTCGATTACTTCCCGATCCATGCCCGCCTCCGTTCAGCAAGGATTCTTGTCCGATAGGGCAGATAGTCCGCCTGATCGAACAGGTGCCTGCGGATGAGATCCGCGTAGCACGTCTCGCTCCCCAACAGTCTTTTCCCATGTCGGAGAATCTGGCCTAACAGAGGTTCGCCGACGGCGTAAAGGTCTACCAAGTCCACCGGTCGGCCCGTTCGCTCGGCCAACTCGTTCATCAACGACAGTTTCTCACCGGCCGTGAGGCGGTGTCCGGAGTCTACCGCCAAATCTAAATCGCTGTCCGTACGTTCACAGCCAGCAGCCAGCGAACCGAACAAGATGGCCAGTCTGATACCCGGCTGTGTGTCGATAGCAGCCAAGATCGCTCGTGTCA
>CAZGYZ010000381.1:0-2492 GCA_964530675.1 uncultured Nitrospira sp.
GAAGATGAAGGTACTGCTCATCTACCCGCCGGACTGGTTCCCCTCCGAACCCTATCTCAGCCTTCCCTCCCTCACCGCCGTCCTCCGCCAAGCCGGCCATACCGTTATCCAAAAAGACATCAACCTCGAAATGTACGACTGGTACTTCAGTGAGGACTTCCTGAAAAAAGTCCTGCGCCGGGTACCGCAGCAGCTCGACCGGCTCCGCAAACTGTCGAAGAAGCGCGATCTGAATGCCGAGGAGATGGATTTGCAGCTCTCTCTCTGCGATCTGACCAGGCAGCGGATCGACGAATTGATCAAGAAGGCGGAGAAGGCGAAGGCGATTATTCGAGGAGAAGTATTCTATGAAATCGATCAGTTAGAGTGGGCCATTCAAGTATTCCGTGAAGTCACGTCGGTGATCTCGATGGTCTATTTTCCAGCGCGGATCTGCATGCCGCCGATGGAGACCGATCTGTCGTATAAGGTCTTCGTTTCGTCTGAGGTCATGGATGCGGTGAACGACACGCAGGTGAACGTCTACCGCGATGTGTTCGAGCATCTGGTGAAACCAGTGATCGAGCAAGAGCATCCTGACGTGGTCGGCATCTCGATCGTGTTGCAGCAGCAGATGTTCTCCTCCATGACCTTCTGTGCCCTCATCAAACAGCACTTTCCCCACATTCATGTGACGATCGGCGGCAATACGGTCACGCGCCTGCGTGATGTGCTGCCTGAGTCGCCGCTATTCCAATACTTCGACAGTGCGGTGGTCTATGAAGGGGAGACCGCCTTTGTGCAGCTGGTGTCGGCGGTGGGGGCGAAACGGAGCCTGGCCGATGTGCCGAACACCATCTATAAGGACGCAACCGGTGTGCATGTGTCGCAGACGAGTTTCGCAGAGGATATGGCGACTCTGCCGCCACCGGATTTCGATGGGCTGCCGCTCCATAAATACTTCGTGCCGACGAAGATCCTGCCCTACTTGGCGACGCGGGGATGCTATTGGGGCCGTTGCGAGTTCTGCGACCATGGCGAGGGCTATACGGCCGGCTACCGGACGAAGAAGATTCAGGACATTCTGACCGACATCACGTATCTCCGTGACAAGTACGGCGCGCGGCATTTCCATTTCACCGACGAGTCGTATCCGCCTGCGCTCTTTCGCAAGCTGTCGCGCGGGCTGATCGACAGCCAGATGGGGATCACCTGGACCACCCACATGCGGTTTGAAAAGAGCCTGCTGGACGATCAAGTCTGGCAGGATGCGAAGGACTCGGGCTGCCGCTATCTACACTTCGGCTACGAGTCGGGGAACGAGCGGGTGCTGAAGCTGATGGACAAGGCTACGACGACGGACGTGATCACGAAGCATTTGCAGCTCTCGGCGAATGCGGGCATCTGGAACCACTGCATGGGCTTCTTCGGCTTCCCTGGCGAAACGAGAGAGGATGCCTGGTCATCGGTTGAATTTCTCGAAGCGAACAAGGAGCATGTCCATTCGCTCGGCTTCGGTACGTTCGACCTTGGCCGGCATAACCCGGTGGCGAAGAATCCTGAGAAGTGGGGCGTGACGGCTTACAAGAACCCCGAGTGGGATCTGGCCCTCGACTACTACTACACGGTCAAGGACGGAATGAGTATCGAAGAGGCGGAGCGGGTGTTCCAACAATTCGAGCAGAACCACAACCCGGGCTGGGACCTGCGCCTGTTCATCCGTGAATACATCTTTCTCTACATTTGTAAGTTCGGGTTGGGGAAGTTGCCGGATTTGCAGTATCAGGCAGCCAAGATTGCCAGCGCGCCACCGTCTCTCGCGGGGAAAATGTGATGGGGGATAGGCGAGGGGGATGAGTCGATACGATTATTCCTCCCCTTTCTAAGGGGAGGCTAGGAGGGGTAGAGGCATGGTCTCTACCTCCCCTTCCCCTCCTTACAAAGGAGGGGAACCTGACGGTGAAAGAAGACGGACACGATGAGCAGTGACGGACTAGTACAAATCGAAGAATTGGCTTCGATCAAGAAAGAGGATCGGAAGCAGTCAAAGGTCATGCTGCTCTTTCCGCCTGAGTGGGTGCCGACTGCTCCCTATCTGGCCTTGCCATCGTTGACTGCCGTGCTGCGGGAAGCGGGCCATACAGTCATCCAGCGCGACATCAATATCGGAATGTGGGATCACTTCTTCAGCATGGAGTTCTTGATCTGGGTGAAGGCCCGGCTGGGGATGCAGCTCAAGCCCCTCCAAGATAAGGAGAAGGCGGGGACGCTGACGGACCAGGAAGCGGAGCATAAGGCGGTGGTGGAGCAGGCCTATGCGGTCGATGTGTTCGATCTGGCTGATCGGGCTGAGGATGCGAAGCTGATCGTGCGTGGTGAGCGCTTTTACCAGGCCGAGATACTGGAAGGCGCGTTGAATACGTTCCGCGAAACGATGGCCTACATTTCTGCAGCCTACTATCCCGCGTCGCTCGTCTTCTATCCGATGGAAAGCAATCTGGGCTATCGCCCCG
>CAZGYZ010000382.1:0-2485 GCA_964530675.1 uncultured Nitrospira sp.
GCAACCCCAATTTGAAGCCTCGCACCAAACAGGAGTACATCGACTATCTGGAAGGGCTCACTCTTGGCCCCGCCGATTGGATGAAGGAAGTGCTGAAGGCCAACTATGCCTGCGCTCGCGATCCCAAAGCAGTCTGGATTCCGGTCGATGTACCGGCTTGTGAGGTCAAAGGGACGTTGGAAATTGGCGCGAACGACCAGCAGGTCACGGGGATTCCCGTGGAAGAAGTCTCACGCAAACTCGCGGCAGGGACCCGCCTATTTCTGCTCGATGTGCGTGACCTCCATGAGCTGAGCGGGGAACTTGGTCATATCACAGGGGTAACCAATATCCCGGTCACGAAACTGTCGCATCGGCTGTCCGAGTTGGAAGCGTATCGTGATCGAGAAATTGTCGCAATCTGCAAGGCAGGAGGACGAGCCCATACCGCCGCGCAAATTCTCATGCAGGCAGGTTTCCCCAAAGTCCAGGTAATGATGGGCGGGATGCAGGGATGGAAACAGGCGGGATTTCCGACGGAGGCGTGATGGGCCGGCGTGAAAAGAGCGAACGCCTCCCATGATCAGTCGACCGGATGAATATTTGGCATTCAGTAGATCGATAGATTAAGAGATTCAGAAGTGTTACACGAGTGACGAACAACGCGGTACAGACGATGCTTCACTACTAACCAATGACCATTGAGCATGTTGGATTAGCCATTCTGTCAGGTGGAATCATCGGTCTCGCGCTCGGGGCCACCGGCGGGGGTGGTTCCCTCCTGGCGATTCCGCTTCTGGTGTATGTGCTCGGCATGAAGGTGCAGTCCGCCACTGTTCTGTCGTTGATGGTGGTCGCGGCTTCGGCGTTGATCGGCGTGTATCAACGAAGAGCGTCCGGTGAGGTGAGGGTGAAGCCTGGATTGATCTTCAGCGTCACCGGCGCAGTCGGTGCGTGGGTTGGCGCATTCGGGCACCGGTTCGTGCGGGGGGAAACTGTGCTCCTGCTGTTCAGCGTCTTGATGATCGTGATGGCTTGGCGGATGTGGCGAAGCAGCGGTCAAAGTGACAGCCGATTTACCGGCGAGAGCTGTGCCGAACGCTTTCCGCGCTCCTGCTGGGTTAAGGTTTCGCTGATCGGCGTGGGCGTCGGCCTGTTGACCGGATTCTTCGGCGTCGGCGGCGGCTTTGTGATTGTGCCGGCGCTCACGCTGGTGCTGGGGTTTCCCATGCGGATGGCTGTGAGCACCTCGCTATTGATTATCGCGCTGGTCGCAGTCGGAGGTTTCGTCGGCCATCTGCAAACGGGGCAGATAGATTGGCCGCTCATCGGTCTCTTGCTGCTCGGCAGCGCCATCGGTATGACCGGAGGATCATGGGTTGCGCGCCAGGTTTCGTCGGCGACGTTGGCAAGGAGTTTTGCCGCCATCGCAATCGTGGTCGCCATCGTCATGATTGTTCACAACGGCATGAAGCTGTTCGGAGGAAGCGTATAAATCCGAAGGCAGAATCGAAAAACCAAGGCGCTCCGGGGTTCTCGATGCCAGTGGGAACACGTCGTGCTCTGTTTCGCTTGGTTTTGATGGCGCCATCGCTCGTCGGGCTGAGGCTGTTCGATTCCACTGCTCGGCTATGAGCTTTCGCTGGTCTTGAAACAACGCGTGAATCCTTGGAATTTGAAATGACCCTTACCGAGAAATTTCACCGACAAGAAATGGCAAGCCGCTCGAACCGATGGGGAACTGTTCTGGATCTTGAAGAACGGCAGCAAGGGTACGGCAATGGCGTCCTTTATGCCCCTCGTGCTGACAGAAGAAGAAACCTGGCAGGTGTTGCGATATGTGCGGTCATTCGCGGCAGTAAAGCAGTGATATGTCTGCCCAAACGATGTCTGCTGGTCCCATGGAGTAGCTGACGCCGTCCTTTCAATGGAGGAAGACGATGAAGCCGCGTATGTTGCCGTTGCTGGTCGTTGTGGTTTTTCTTGCCATCCCCTCCTGGGCTGCCGAACGGCAGAGGATCCAGTTGTTGGTGCCGGCCGACAAGCTGGCCGAGGCGCGCGCGCTCACGAGCCCCTTGCCGAATTCCCCTGAGACCGCCGCGCAGGGGAAGGCGATTTATGACGGCAAGGGTGCCTGCTTCAGGTGTCATGGGAAAGACGGGAACGGTAATGGGCCTTTGGCCGCCCGGTTGAATCCCTCACCGCGCAATTTCCAGGACCACGGATTCTGGAGCCAGCGTACGGAAGGCGAAGTCTTCTGGTTGATTAAAAACGGATCGCCCGGTACCGGCATAGTTGGATATGGAGATCAACTGACGGATGGAGAGATCTGGGCCATCATCCAGTACCTCCGCAGCTTCACCGGTGAGCATGGGCCGCCATGATGGGACAGGGTGAAGGATGGCCTGCCTCTAAATCCAACTCAAATCCATAACGACTATCTTCTGTTTCACTGATTCTACAGTTACCTACCGCATCCGCGTTGCGGGTTGTTGCCTTTTGCGAC
>CAZGYZ010000383.1:0-2468 GCA_964530675.1 uncultured Nitrospira sp.
CCTAGGTAGTCAGATCCAGAGACTGACGTCCTACCGCTAGACGATCCCCCAACCGACGCCCACAGTAATATACAGGTTGCGGCTTCGTCAAGATCGGCGCTAGCAGGCTGTTGAAAAAGTCCGCCAGTACGAAGAAGGTTGAGGTTCAGGCTAAGGTTGAGATAAAGAGAATCTGATCTTCGCTCAACCTTAACCCCGACCTCATCCTACCTCACGCGTGGGAGGCCCGCTCGATTCCCTTGCGGAGCCTTAACAATGTTCGGTCTCGTCCCAACACTTCCATCACGTCGAAAAGGCCCGGGCTGGCTGTACGACCGGTCAAAGCCACGCGAACCGGTTGGGCCAACTGCCCCATCTTTATTCCCTCTTCTTCGACCAGCTGCTTGAAGGCTGCTTCCCATGTCTGTTTTGAGAAGACCGGGAGAGCCTCGAAGCGAGTGAGCAGCTTGCCGAGAATCGGTGCGATGCCCGGCGTCAAAAACTTCTTTGCTGCCTCTTCGTCTAACGTCGCGGTTTGCCCAAAATACGGCCTTACCCAATCGACCATTTCTACGAGCGTCTTCGCCCGTTCCTTTACGAGGACTACGAGTTGAGCGAGCCAGCCAGCCGGGGCAGCCCGGACATCATCTGTTAACCCTGCTGCTTCCAAAAGGGGCACCAGCGCCTGAGCGACCTGGGTCGGCGGACTGTTCTTGATATATTCCGCGTTGATCCAGAGAAGTTTCTCAGGGTTGAATACGGCTGCGGACGTTTGGACGTTCTTCCAGGAAAATTTCTCGATCAGCTCCTGGCGGGTGAAGAGTTCCTGGTCTCCGTGTGACCAGCCAAGCCGGACGAGATAATTCACCATCGCATCCGGCAGGTATCCCATATCTTTATAGGCCATGATCGAGGTGGCTCCATGCCGCTTCGAAAGACGGGCTTTGTCCGAGCCGAGAATCATCGGCAGATGCCCGAACCGAGGGGCTGGAAACCCAAGCGCTTGGAAGATCGGAATCTGTCGCGGCGTGTTGGTCAAGTGATCGTCTCCCCGCACCACATGGGTGATCTGCATCAGTGCATCATCAACCACCACTGAGAAGTTGTACGTCGGATAGCCGTTGGAGCGGAGAATGATTAGATCATCCTGCACAGTATTGTCGAAGACAATCTTGCCCTTGATCAGATCGTCGACCACGGTCTCTCCCTCTTGCGGAGCCTTGAAGCGTAGGGCCGCTTCGCCGTCCGGATTTGTGAGGCCACGATCGCGGCAACGCCCGTCGTATTTTGGCGACAGCCCCTTGGACTCGGCTTCCTTCCGCCGCGCGTCAAGCTCTTCCGCTTTGCAGGCACACCAATAGGCATGGCCATTTTTAAGAAGTTGCTTCGCATGACTGCTGTAGAGATCCATCCGCTCGGTCTGACGAAATGGGCCTTCATCCCAATCGAGCCCCACCCATTTCATGCCTTCGATGATGGCCTGGATCGATTCGTCCGTCGACCGACTCTGATCCGTATCCTCAATGCGGAGAATGAAAACGCCCTTCTGCTGGCGGGCAAAGAGCCAATTAAATAGCGCTGTGCGGACCCCTCCAATATGGAGAAACCCGGTCGGGCTGGGCGCGAAGCGCACACGGACTTGTGTCATACTGGATCCCCGTGAGTTCAGTCAAAGGCCGGTATCTCTATAGCATGCAGGGAAAACTGTTGTACAGAATCGGCCGACTCATGGCTCTTTCATCTGTGCCAGCCTTCTGATAAGAGAGCAGGAGGGGGATCGTTATGGCCGAACTCACGCAGCCAGCCACGGTGCTCTCGTTCACCGATCTGACCCCCCATGTTCGCCAACTCGTCCTGCTTCCACAAACATGGAAAATTCCGTTCCAGCCCGGTCAGTGGGTTTCGTTGAAGCTACCTGTCGGCCCCAAGCCCCCGCTCAACCGGGCCTATTCACTTGCCGCGCCGAGTACAGCCTCAGGCGAACTCACATTGGTGTTCGATCGTGTAATGAGGGGCTTGGGATCTGGATATCTCTACACCCTCAAGCCTGGCGATGAGGTTATGCTCTCAGGCCCCCATGGAAACTTCACGCTCCCGCAGCAACTTGACCGTGATCTCTTACTCGTCGCCCGTTACACCGGCCTCGTTCCGATCCGCTGCATGTTGAAGCACCTCTATGCGCAGCGACAGATAGCGACCATTCTCCTCATTGCCGTTGCCCCCGCAGAGGAAGAGCTGTTCTTTCATCAGGAACTGCTCACGCTGGCCGTGATCCATCCAGGGTTTCGCTATCTTCCATTGGTGGCTGCTGGAGGGGAACAGCAGGGTATCGACCTCACGCTCTCCATGCTCAGGCCGTTGATTGAGGGAGCGCCAAAAGTGATTCCGATGCTGTGCGGCACGAAAGGCTTTGCGCGACCGCTACGAACCTATTTTGTGGAGGCGGGATATGACCGAAAAGAAGTAAAAATAGAGACCTATGATTGATT
>CAZGYZ010000384.1:0-2460 GCA_964530675.1 uncultured Nitrospira sp.
ACTCCTTACCCCTTACCGTTCATCAAGAGGGCGCCCGTAGCTCAGTCGGATAGAGCCTCAGCCTTCTAGGCCGTTCAAGACTTCCATCACAACGCGTTGTCAATACAGCGAAACTCCTTTCCTGGAGCTGGTTTTCGCTGTTTTTTGGTCTTAGTTCTGTTCAGGTGAAATCAGGCAAATTAGGGTAGTTTTTGCTGTAAAAGGAACACGCCGGGAACACGTAGGGTTTCTATGTAGCATGGGGTCTGCAGCCTCTTCCGCCAGTGCTCGCACGATCGATCTTTCCCCCTTTTCTCCGACTCTAGCCTCCCACCAGGGCAGCAGCCCACTGGGTTCATTCAGGAAGCCAACTAGAGCCGCTCGCTTAGGGAAGAGTCAATGTAGAGAGTATATCCGTGAATGCTAAGAACGGATTGTAAAATTGGACTTCTTCTGCCAAGTCTTGGCATGGATCGATAGGGCTTGACAACCTCTTGTCCAAGACGTACATTTTGTACGGATTGTACAAATTGAACGGGAGAAACACTATGTCGGCACTTACGGTTAGTGAAGCCAGGAAGCTGTTCGCTGAAACGGTCAACCGCGTGGCCTACACAAAAGAGCGCGTGATGGTCGAACGACATGGCAAAGCGGTAGTGGCGATGGTACCAGTGGAAGATGTGGAGCTCTTGCGGGACTTAGAGGACCATATGGATTTGGGTGATGCCCGCGCCGCAATTGCCGAAGCGAAGAAGAAGGGCACCAAACCCTGGTCGGTGCTCAAGAAGCAACTTGGGCTGTAAGGCAGGGTCATGGCCTATACAGTCGAAGTTGCGCCAGCTGCTGAACGTCAACTCAAGGCCCTGCCCAAGCCCATTCGGACTCAAATTGGCCGGCGAATCGACAAGCTTGCTGATAATCCGCGTCCGCACGGTGCCGAGAAGATCGCAGGCGGGGATGATCTGTATCGCGTCCGCTCAGGGGATTACCGCATTCTGTATACGATCAAGGATCAGGAGCTACTCGTTTTGGTCGTAAAGATCGGGGATCGGAAAGAAGTCTATCGGAGATTGCCGAAGCGATGACGTACATCTCGGCAGACGCGATCTCCTGGTATCTAAGCCCGTCCCGGTCTCTTTGGTATTGGCCTGGGGTTTTCCAAGCATATATTGTCATGACAATGTCTTGACAGTGTATATCACGGGGTGCTTTTCCCTAAATCAGGCCTACAGCTACACGTAGTCAACAGGTGAGTATTATGTCAGCCCGTGCAGTTCGTACTGAAAAACTGGACATTCGACTGAGCTCCGCAGATAAACGGAGATTGGAAGCTGCTGCATCCGTTGCCAGTCGTTCGCTGAGTACATTTGTCCTTGAAAGCGCGCTGCCTCATGCCGAACAAACGCTGGCAGATCGCCACACATTCGTGCTGAGTAAAGCAAAATGGTCTGAGTTTCAGCGGGCATTGGATGCTCCAATCCGGTCTCTCCCTCGTCTGCAGCGCTTGTTGACTGAGCCTGGATTTTTCGACGCGGTTCCTGCCCCTACGGAAGAACGTTGACTCCTAGCCCACATTATTCATGAACACTTCTGCTGCAATCGACGATCCGCTGTTACGACGAGCCTTCGGTCGGCGGGCTCGCCCCTCGGACCCTCAACGTACTGCACGAGTACGCCTCGGATCCTCGGGGCTCCGCGCGCCGCTCTCACGACGCGGCTCAGCGATTTCGCGACGAACTGTCATGAATAATGAGGGCTAGGATCGAAAAGCTTCACCCTCGTCACGCCGTTGAAGTGTTCGACTGTAGCAACCAAGACCTCAATCGTTTTCTGCAAAAGTACGCGCTTCCGAATCAAAACAGCGGAGCATCAACCACCTATGTCGAGTTGGCGGATCAAACGGTGATCGGCTATTACTTTCTGGCTGTGGGATCGGTGGAGTATGAACAGACACCAGCACGAGTCACGAAGGGACTCGCCCATCATCCCATTCCTGTCATGCTGCTCGCACGACTAGCCGTCGACCATCAATGGCAAAAAAAAGGGTTGGAGCAGGACTGCTGAGAAATGCCACGCTGCGGACGCTTCAAGCCGCAGACATTGTGGGAGTTTGCGCCCTACTGGTCCATGCCAAAGATTATCATGCAACACGGTTCTACCAGCATTTTGACTTCATCCCTTCACCCAGCGATCCTCTCCATCTTTTGATTTTGCTTAAAGATGTGAGAAAGATAGTTGCATAACACCGACGATCCTCGCGTTCCCCATACCATGTGGTATGGGCTGTGCCTCGCTGAAAGAGCTTTGCCGGGGAAGGTCATAAAGCACATCGAACAGCACAGGGATGCGCTCGTCTCGGCCTGATTTCTATGAAACGCGCGACTGGGACCAAGGGCGATGATCGAGCATGTGTGCGGTTTCTTGATTGGAGCACGTGCAGGGAAGAAATCCTCTAGCGTCTGCCAGGCGTTCCCATGCTAG
>CAZGYZ010000385.1:0-2437 GCA_964530675.1 uncultured Nitrospira sp.
GGGAGCAGGCAGGAGAGCCATGCGCGGTCCAGCGCGGCCCCGGCCGCTCATAAGCCCAGCGCCCTGTCGGCGGGGCCGGTGAAGAAACCGCTGTTCAAGAAACCGGCGGCTCCGTCGAAGGCGGAAGCCGACCAGAAACTAGCCGGTGTCGCCGCCGGCAATGGCAAGGATCGCCGCCAGAAGGACAGCGAGTTCGAGGAGTTCTAGGCCAAGCCATCAGCTTTCAGCAGTCAGCTAGGAGCCGAGATCGGACGCTGATCGCTGAAAGGCGAGGGGCGGCTCAGTACGTTTACGAACGAACAGTCCGAAGAGATACGTGAAACGCCACGTCATACAACGACGCCTATCCGTATCGGCTGACGTCTTCTATGCAGGCAACGCATCAGCAACGGCGTCACCGATCCCAAGGGGAAGAGGTAGGAGCAAGGCTGCTTGCCGGCAGGCACTCCTTCTGGATCAGCACCGGACGCGCGATGTCGGCTGTGCGAGTGCGATTGTTCACCCCCTCCCCTGTCGGTCACTCATGCGAGCAGGCGTCGTAACGAGGCAACCCTATGGTTAGACAGAAAATCCGTTCCTACGCTCGTTGGCTGTCGGCGCTGGTCGTCATCATGATGTTGGTCACGATCCTGATCGGAACCTTCACCCTTCATTATGTCGAATCTCGCATGGTGGCTTCCGCGGGCGAGAGCCTCACGCTCGCCGCAGTCGATATCGCGGACAAGCTGGACATGCAGATGGTTGAGCGCAACGGCGACATCCAGCTGTTATCGCGGTCATCGGTGTTTCAGGGGCGCGATCATGCGGTGATGGGGCAACGGCTCCTCGCTTTACTGGAGACCTATCCCGTCTATCGCTGGGCGGGAGTCACCGACGCCAACGGGCTGGTTCTGGTTGCGACAGACGGGACCAGCAAGGGTCGCGATCTGAGTGAGGAGCCGGGCTTCCTGGCTGTGAAGGCGGGACAACGCGCCGTGGTCCAGGATGCGACACCGGACAGCGAGGGGGTCTTCGCGGTGACGTTTGTGAGCCCAATCCACGACGCGCGCGGTATGTTTACTGGGACGGTGATGACCCAAGTGGGGTTGCCGGTTCTGGAGGACGCTTTCGCCCGTTCTGTCAACGCGTTGCAGACGCAATGGGGAACGGGGGCGCGCATCGAGTATCTGTTTCTGGATCATGACGGCAATGTGTTCGTCGATTCGTTTCTGAGAGAAGAGGGACGGATCAATCTCAAGCGGCAGGGGGTTCCCTCGGCACAGTTGTTCAATACGGCCTCAGCCGGATTCATTGAAGAACGGCATAGCCGCCGGCACGTCGATGTCGTGACCGGGTATGCGCAGACCAAGGGGACAGAAGATCTAACGGGTCTGCAGTGGGGCGTGTTGGTGCGCGTGGACCGGAGCGACATCCTGGTTCCCATCAGGGCCATTATGTGGAAGGTCGTGGCGGCAGGCGTCGGCCTGTTCCTGCCGCTGGTCGCACTCCTCATGTGGAGTATCACCCACCTCATGCATTCGTGGGGGGCGGCGGATGAGGAGCGCGACCGGGCACAGGCGGCAGAACACAAGTTTCACACGCTGCTGGAGATGGCGCCGGATGCCATCGTGATGACCGATGCCCAAGGCACCATCGTGTTGACCAACCGGCAGGTAGATCTGATATTCGGCTATCCACCAGGCCAGTTGATCGGCCAACCCATCGAGATCCTGGTGCCTGAGTCTATTCGGGACCTACACCGCACGTACTATCACGAGTCACCCCAGGCCAGATCGATGGGGCCAGGCCTCCTTCTTACCGGGCGTCGACAGGATGGGACCGCGTTTCCGATCCATATCAGTTTGAGCCATGCGGTGACGTCGGAAGGCTCGTTCACGATGGCGGACGTTCGCGATATCTCTCAGCAAAAAATGGAGGAGGCCGAGCGGGAGCGCCTTGGTCGTGACATTCATCTCTTACTGGATTCGACGGTCGGAGGGCTGTATGGCGTCGATCGTCAAGGCCTCTGCACCTTTATCAACCGGACTGGCGTAGCACTGCTTGGGTATGAGCTTGACGAGTTGCTCGGTAGGGACCTGCATGCGCTCATTCATCACTCCCATGAAGATGGCTCGCCGTACCCCGGTGACGAGTGCCCCATCTACCGCGCAAGCCAGGTCGGACAGGGATGCCAAATCGATGACGAAGTCTTATGGCGGCGAGATGGGACATCCTTTCCAGCCGAGATTGCATCGCGTCCCGTATACGAGGCCGGTGTATTGAAAGGCGCCGTGGTGACCTTTGCCGACATCACCGCGCGCAAGCAAATCGAGGCTCAAGTCAAGGTCTACGCCGAAGAACTCGTGCAGAAAAATTCTGCGCTCGACATCGCGCTCGTCGACGCGAAGGCTGCACTGCTGGCGAAGTCGGCGTTTTTAGCCACCATGAGTCACGAAAT
>CAZGYZ010000386.1:0-2435 GCA_964530675.1 uncultured Nitrospira sp.
CTTCTTTCCAGTCTCCCAACCGTCTATGCCGATGATGCGATCAAGCTTGACCCGGCCTTGAAAGGCTACATCAAAGTCAGCGGGGTGTCCGGTAATGTCAATAGCATCGGCTCGGATACGCTCAACAATCTCATGACGCTCTGGGCCGAAGGATTTCGCAAGCAATATCCCAACGTCAAAATCCAGATCGAAGGCAAAGGATCGAGCACAGCTCCTCCGGCCTTGATCGAAGGCACAGCCCAGCTTGGCCCAATGTCCCGCACGATGAAGAATACCGAGCTGGATTCCTTCGAAAGAAAATTCAGATACAAACCCACTGCGTTCCCGGTCGCCATCGACGCCCTTGCCGTCTATGTCAATAAGGACAATTCGGTCAAGGGACTCACGATGGCGCAAGTCGATGCGATCTTTTCGAAGAGCCGACGCTGGGGTCACAATGAGAACATTCAGCTCTGGAAACAGGCCGGTGTGGAAGGAGGCCTGGGCAACGATCCTATCAGTATCTATGGACGGAACTCGGCATCCGGCACCTATGGATTTTTCAAGGAACATGCGCTCAAGAACGGCGATTTTAAGGACGAAGTGAAAGAACAACCTGGCTCAGCCTCCGTGGTCCAAAGCGTAAGTGAGGATCAAGCCGGCATCGGCTACAGCGGCATCGGATACCTCACATCGAACGTGCGCGCTGTTCCGCTGGCTGAGAAAGAAGGTGGGCCGTTCAATGAAGCCAGCCAACAAAACGCGGACAATGGATCCTATCCGCTCTGGCGCCACCTCTATCTCTATGTCAACAAGGCGCCCAATAAACCGTTGGATCCGATCGTCGGAGAATTTCTCAAATTCATCTACAGTAAAGAAGGGCAGCAAGTGGTGGTCAAGGACGGGTTTTTCCCGCTGAAGGCCGACGCTGTCGAAAAGGAACTCAAGAAGCTTGAGTAACAACGGCGATCCCGCCCTAGCCCCCTCCCCCGCGGCAGGGGCGTATAGCCATAGGCCCCTGCCGCAGATATCGCACCACTCAGCCAGTGTGACAAGGCGCCGCATCTTCGATCGGATTGCTCAAGCCGTCATCACCATGGGTGGGATCGCCGTCATCCTGAGCATTATCTGCATTTTTATTTTCCTGGTGAAAGAAGTGGTCCCCGTATTTTTCCCTCCACAAGGGACACAGATCGGTCACGTTTCCGGCACCCCTCCACCAGGAGCGTTCCCGCAATCCAGCCTGGTCGGGATGGATGAATATCAAGAGATTATCTACCAACTGACGGCAGGATCCGATCGGCAGATTCGCTTTTTCAATGTGCAATCCGGCGCACCCATCGCCCTTGACCTTCCTCCGGAGTTAGCCAAGGTTCGCGTTACCGCCATTGCTCGAGCGGTCGGGATCGGCAATCGATTGGCCTTCGGCACGGACGATGGCCGCATCATTCCTGTGACGATTGAGTTCACAGCCGGCTACGAAGAAGGGGCACGCCACATTGTTCCAACGGTCACCCTTGGCACTCCAGTGCAATTGACTCCCTCCAAAGAACCAATTATTCGGTTGGCCTACCAGCCGACGGAACGAGGGACACTCACCGCAGCCCTGACGGATCATGGACGCCTGTGGTATACCTCCGTGGCATCTGGCAATACTCCGGTTGCGCTGACGGGCCATGGCACTGAGCCAGTGACGGCCGTGATCTTTGATAGCCGCGGCGAAACACTGTCGATTGGAACGGCTGCCGGGAACCTCTATCATTATGAAGTGCGAGAGGGAACCCAGCCGAGTCTGGTCGAAACCACATCCGTGGCTCCGCCCGGCACTTCAGTCACCGCCCTCTCCTACTTGATAGGAGACCGTTCACTGGCCATCGGCAGCAGCGCCGGCGATGTCTCAGTCTGGATGCCGGTGCGTCAGGCTCAAGAAAGTTCGACGACTCGCTTTCGCTTGATTCATCAGTTCGACGCGCATCCTTCTCCCGTCACCGTGATTTCTCCCTCGCTTCGCGACAAAGGATTCATCACCGGCGATACGCAAGGCAATCTTTTTGTCCACTACTCCACTTCCTCGCAGACTTTGTTGAAGCTTCAGGGAAACCAGCAGGCGATTCGCACCCTGACATTTTCTCCCAAAGCCGATGGAGCCGTAGCCCTCACCGACCAGGGAGAATTGCTCACCTATGCGATTCGCAACCCTCATCCTGAGACAACATTCGCAACCCTGTTCAAGCCTGTTTGGTATGAAGGCTATGAGAAGCCGGAACATGTGTGGCAATCCTCCAGTGGCGCCGATGACTTTGAGGCGAAGTTCGGCCTCATTCCGCTGATCTTTGGCACCCTGAAAGGGACTTTGTACGCCATGCTGCTTGCCGTGCCTCTAGCCCTGTTAGGCGCCATTTATACGTCGATGTTCATGCATCCAAATCTTCGAGCTAAGATCAAACCGACCATCG
>CAZGYZ010000387.1:0-2414 GCA_964530675.1 uncultured Nitrospira sp.
GCGCAACTCCGTGTCTTGGTGAAGCGCATTCTTCGCAAATACGGCTATCCGCCGGACAAGCAGGAGCAGGCGACGAAAATAGTTCTGGAGCAGGCGGAGGTGTTGTCGGAAATGTGGGCGGTGGGGTGATCGCAGAGCCACACCGATGCCCGATATTATGAGCGGCGGTTTTGTTCTTTAGCCATGAGAGTGAGTCACGGTTTCTTCGCTACGACTTTGCCGTTTTCCCACACGTAGATCGGCGTGCCATACATCCGGGCGGTTTTGCGAGCTACCTTAGCCGCTCTCCGGGGTGCGCGTCCAACGAGGGCCTTCTCAAGCCGCGCGTTGCGCGAGCACAGAAGATCATCAGCCTCCCTCCCCTCCTTGCCTCCACTTGATGCTGCAGCCAATGCTAGCCTTCTGGTTTCTGTCGACAGGTTTCCCAGCGAGCACCGCCTCGATCGCGGCGCGCAGATCGCGACCGGTAACCGGCTTGTTGCCGCCGGGGCGACTGTCGTCGAGCTGCCCGCGATAGACCAGATGCCTTTCCCGATCGAAGAGATAAAAGTCCGGTGTGCAGGCTGCTCGATAGGCCTTCGCGACGTCCTGGGTTTCGTCAAAACAGAGGGGAAAGGTGAAGCCCAGGCGTTCTGCCATATCCTTCAGCCGCGGCGGCGCATCGTCCGGATAGCTCACTGGATCGTTGCTGCTAATGCCGATGATGCCGAGCCCTGTGTCTATGTAGTCCTGCCCTATCTTCGCGATCTCGTGCTCGACGTGCACCACATAGGGACAGTGACGGCACATGAACATGATCAGCAAGGCGGTCTTGCCGGTGAACGTGTCGAGCGAGTAGGTCTGCCCGCTCACCACATCGCGCAACGCAAACGGAGGAGCTGGTGTTCCCAGCGGAAGCATGACGGACGCCATGGCCATAGTGTCTCCTGGTGTTATAGACCACTTCGTCACTCACTGTAGCAGCAGCCTTCTTTGCGACTCAAGGCTTCCGCGTTGGGGAGGGAAATACGAGGGTCATTTATGACAAAACCATACAGTGATGATTGGTGAGAGTTAAAAGTTATCGTATCCCCATTATTCTTCGTCATGGGTCGAAGTGCTCGCTATCCCTGTGCTAGTCTGGTGATCCGAATCGGAAAACGCGCCTTGCGCGATCACCAACACAACATGCTTCCAGTGCAGCCCATGCAATACGTTCATCTCGGTCGATCGGGAGTGAAAGTTAGCCGGCTCTGTCTCGGTACGATGAACTTCGGTCCAGAGACCAGCGAGGCGGACAGTTTCGCAATTATGGATCGGGCGCTGGAGTTGGGTCTCAACTTTTTCGACACGGCGGACGTCTATGGCTGGAAAGTGGGGGAGGGGTGGACGGAGCAAATCATGGGGCGTTGGTTCGCCCAGGGTGGGGGGCGGCGTGAGAAAGTCGTTCTGGCGACAAAAGTGTTCGGCCGGATGGGCGCATGGCCAAATCAGTCGCGCTTGTCGGCTCTGCACATCAAGCGGGCATGCGAGGACAGCCTGCAGCGCCTTCAGACTGACTGCATCGATCTATATCAGATGCATCACGTCGATCGGGAGACTCCGTGGGAAGAAATCTGGCAGGCGATGGAGCAGTTGGTCCGGGAAGGCAAGATTCTGTATGCGGGCAGCAGCAATTTCGCCGGCTGGCATCTGGCCCAGGCGCAAGAATTAGCCAGCTCACGCCATTTCCTCGGCCTCGTGTCGGAGCAGAGTCTCTACAACTTGAACGAACGGACGATCGAGTTAGAAGTGATTCCAGCTTGCGAAGCCTATGGCATTGGCCTGATCCCCTGGAGTCCGCTCGCGCGTGGGCTGTTGGCCGGGGCATTGGAACCGGCGCAGGTCGGTCGACGCGCGAACGAGGATCTAAAAAAAGATATCGAGAAGTATCGTCCCAGGCTGGAGGCCTATGACGCGCTGTGCCTACAACTCGGCGAGCATCAAGCCGATGTCGCGCTCGCCTGGCTGCTGCATCAGAAGGCCGTCACATCGCCGATTGTCGGACCGCGCACGATTGAACAATTAAACGGATCAATGCGTGCGCTGAGTCTCACATTGAGCCAGGAGACCTTAGAACGGCTTGACGAGATCTTCCCCGGCCCAGGCGGCGCGGCACCGGAAGCCTACGCTTGGTGACCACGGCGCAATTTACCATGCGTTGCGCACATCAAACTTTCCTTCCAAGCTCCTAGTTTCGCTCTTCACTGGGTAGCCTGGATGATCCTCGATCGCGCGCGTCGAAGGATATAAATGTTCCCTCCAAGCTCGCTCGTTGTTTCTTCGGGGATGGGGGCTGATTGATTTTCCACTGCGCGCGTCCAACGAGGGCCTTCTCAGGCCGCGCGTTGCGCGAGCACAGAAGATCATCAGCCTCCATCCCCTCTTCTGTTCCG
>CAZGYZ010000388.1:0-2387 GCA_964530675.1 uncultured Nitrospira sp.
GTATAGGCTTCCTCCAGCGTTGCCACTTCAATGACTTTGATGTTCCATCTGGTTGTTAGTTGGGAGAGATCCCAGTCGGCCTGGTCTAGTTGCCCGCGAGGCACCAGTACGGTTTTAAACTGTGCTCGGGCCGCCGTCTCGATTTTGACGAGCAGTGCGCCTACGGGCTCGATCTGACCGTCCGGCATGATTTTTCCGGTCAGGGCGACGTCGGATTTGATGTTGTCGCCTCGCCAGGCTGCCACGATGCCGACCGCGACGGCGCTGCTGGCGCTCATTCCCTCGGTCAATGCACTGTAGGACCGGTTCTTGATCGTGATCGCCCATTCTCGTCCGTCCCCTCCTACCGCCCTCGTGGCGGCAACGACGGCTTGCTCGACGCCTTCTTTCCAATCCTCGCTGACGATTGAGCCGCCGCCCAGATTTATTTCATTGAATTGGACTGTCGGGCCCCCTCGCCGAGGGTCATTGTCGATTTGGAGGACGATGTAGTGGATGATGCCGGTCTGTCCACCGGCAAGCACGCCCAGCGCCGGCACCGTAGCAAAATGACGGCTGTCGGAGGAAAAGACCGGGAAGGCTTGCGAACAGAGAATGATTGCCGAGAGGAAGACAACAAGGTGAGGTATGTTCCGAGTCTCGCGTCTGTCTGCCATGGTGCTGACCGCGCTCAACTCTTCCAGCGAAGCGTGACTCTTTCTTTGAGCGGATGGTCGAGGGGCAGTCCGGTTTGCGCCGACGCCAAGTGTGCGGCTTTCAACTTGTAGTACCACTTCGCGGGCGTATCGGCATCGTCGATGAGCATTAAAGAGGGCTTGTAGCGTAACCCCACCGCTTGGCGTTCCATCGCTTCTCGATCCTGCGTCATGAAAATGTTGGCGAAGTAGCGAAAGATGGTCTTGGAAAATGGAACCCAGCTGAGGCAGTTCCAGGCTGCGGCAAAGTCGATGCGGCATTGCTGTTCCGAGATCGGCGTGACTGTTGCTCTGCTAGACACGAAAAGCGATCCGGACTGGACGAATTCAAACCGCTGGTTGGGCAGCACAAAGTCGATGGTCGTCGTGAGTGGCCCGCCGTAAATCAGGTTCAGGAGCTTATAGGGCCCGCTGTTCTTTGAGGGCGCGTGCGGCACCATGCGGAAACCGTTGGGAATCGGCTCAAAAGTCTTGGCCTTTTCGTGCATGCTCGCCTGGGTGCGCCACCAGGAGCTTTGGTGCACGAAGGGGCCGTGGGCCGGGTCCATCAAGCCGACGATGCCGTCGTCGATGGTGCAATCCAACAGCGTCGAGATGTGAATCATTCGATAGGAGGATGAGGGGAGCGGTAGCGGCGGCACGTCCGGGATGGTCTGGTTTGGTCGTTGAGGGTCGGGAACGAACACCCACACATAGCCGTCCTGTTCACGGCAGGCATAGGTGGTGACGCCGATTTTATCGGGTTTAATGGGGGAGCTTTCGACTAGCGCAGGAATCCCCCGGCAACGACCGGCCTGATCGAACTGCCAACCATGGTAGGCACATTCCACACAGTCGCCTTTCATTTTGCCGAAGGACAGTGGCATCCCACGATGGGGACAAATGTCGCGCATGGCTGCAACGGCGCCCTGTGAGGTTTTGCAAACGAGGATCGGGAGGCCCAACAGGATGGTCCCTTTCAGGCTGTTGGGAGGGAGTTCGCTGCTCAGACAAGCGGGATACCAAAAGCCAAACAGTGGTGTGGTCTTAGATGGCTTGATCTCGGTGATGAGGTCGCTATTCATGGAAAGAGGGAGGAAGTACGTGAGAGGACCAGCCTGGACTGCTGCAACCGCTTGATCGTGAATATAGCGAGTGGGTCATGGAACGTCAAGCCAACCGGCGCCAATTACCGATCGTTCCATCATCCTTGAGGCACCAATGCCGATCCAACTGGGATCGTCGAGCGAGGCCTTTCCAATTCCTGATACCCTTTAAAAGGAGTGGCCGAGGCTGGCCTTTAACTGCGCGCATTGGAGGACTGCATCTTCGCATCCTCTTCTGCCACGATCCCTTGCTTCTCATAGCGGGGTGGCCTGCTCGGTCTCCCACTACGCGCAACGTTTCCCCTTTACACCCTCTTCAAAAGGAGTGGCCAAGGTTGCCCTTTACTGCGCGCATCGAGCGAGCACGTTTTTATTCTCCTTCGCCAAATACCCCGTAGCTTGCTACGGGGATGAAGGCGAGGAGAACCCTCCGTAGCCTTGGCGAAGGAGGGTAGTGGCTTCGTAGAATTTCGCAAGATACCCCGCAGCTTGCTGCGGGGAGCTTCATTGCGCGCTCTGCGAGCAAGAAGGGCATCTGGCCACTCCTTCCCTTTCCTTGACAAGAAAAAGAAGCGGAGACTATAGTCAAATTCCCATTGAAATCGCC
>CAZGYZ010000389.1:0-2386 GCA_964530675.1 uncultured Nitrospira sp.
CTAGGGTTCCGGTCGAAGCTTTGCTGACCAATCTTGAAGCGGGATTGTCGCTTGATGAATTTCTCGAGAACTTTCCCACAGTCACTCGCCAACAAGCTATCCAAGTCCTGGAATTTTCCAAGTCCAAAACGCCAGACCCTCCAGCAAGGAACTAGAAACTAGCGTGCCAGGGCTCGTCGCTTCCATGCCTCCCGGAGCGGCCCTTCCGGACTCATCCGAGCGGAAGCCTTCTGGAATTCCTTCGGCTGCGGTCGATGACCGCAGTGCCTCAGTCAGTTCCAGCTTTCCTCCTCGGCTGAGTCTCGGTGGGTCCCCGCTCCTTCGGCAAAGTTCGCTCTGAGCCCTGGCATGCCTGACCAGAGTGTTGCCGATCCATTGACACGGCGTTTTCAAGAAAGTAGCCTGTCACCATTTCTTGTCACTACTCATCTGAGGGCAGCGCCATGCCGGGGCGGCAGTTGAATTTCGCAATTCGCGGCGAGCAGTACGAACGAGCGTTCGATGCGATCGCGTCGCAGTTTCTATCAGTTGTTCGGGTACCTCGCGCTGATGACTACGGTATCGACGCGTATTGCCACATTCGTCGCCCACTTGACGCAACCTCCTCAACGGTGGGAAGCGCGTTTGGCGTGCAAATCCGTGGACCGGGCTGCAACCTGCAGTTCGGAGGGATGAACAAAACGGGCGACACGTGGAAAGGCTATGAGATTGACTGGCTGCGCGCTCTCGGTGTGCCTTTATACCTTGCCCGCATGAGCGCTAATCTTGTCAGAGTTGATTTCTATTCCCTTTGGCCTGTCTGGCTCGTTTTGGGTGGAAGCCCAGCGCCGTTTCGGATTGTTTGCGGATTCGACGATCCGACAAGCAGCACATTTACGCTTTCAGGTGCAACACAAGAATTGGACGGATGCACTGCAGATCGACTCACCTCGACCGTTTACCTCGGGCCCCCTTTTCTGAGCGTGACCCAGCAAGAACTTAACGACCGAACCTTCAAGGATCGTGCGGCGGCCCTGATGGACATTTGGCTTCAGTTCGATCGCGTCACAGTGATTATGCTCTTGCTTCAAGTTGCCAATGTTAAAGGGATCCGGGAGTGGCGGACGAACGATTTTGACTTTCCCAGGCAGCTAGTTCTGAAAGAGTGGATGGCGTGGAGTCCAACGCCTGGCCAGAATATCGATAGTATCTGCCGGGTATTTGAACCCGTCATTACGAATCTCGGCTGCCATCTTCAGCATCAGGACGACTTGGCTGCTTACAAACTGATTCCTGCTCTGGAGTGGTTACAATCTAGCGATCGACTCGGTCAGTTCGGCGCAGGTCTGCTGAAAGGTCTAAAGGAGACGCAGGCTCAAGGAAAACCGCCGAGCCCCACAGCGTGAGTCCTGTCCTGGAATGGTTGCCGAACCAACGGCTGAAGCTGCCCGGGGCCGCCATCCTGATTTTTCCGGCTTCAATGTCACTGCAGGCGGCCCCGGCAGCTTAGCCTTGGTCGTTAGACAACGAGCGAGTCACACTTCATGGCTGGCATTTCATCCCTGACAGATCGTGGCGCGGTCCTCAAGGCCATGGCCGAGTACGACCGCGTCGGCCGCGATGCGTTCCTTAGCCAATATGGGTTCGGTCGCGCCAAGTGGTGGTACCTCCTCCACCAGCGAAAGCAATACGACTCGAAGGCAATCGTCGGGGCCGCAATCGGACACCAAACCGGGCGGCCACTCACGGCCAATGATTTCAGCGGCGGAGAAGGCAGTGTGGTGCGAAAGCTGCGCGCACTAGATTTCAAAGTCATCAGGTTAGGGATCTCAGAGGCGTCGTCGCGCCTACCCGAAGAGGTTCCGAGTACCTTCCCCGAGGGCAATCGAACGACCATCGTAGTAAACAGAGCAGAGCGAAGTGCTGCCGCCCGATTGGCGTGCATCGACGCGCATGGGGTCTCATGCACAGTCTGCGGGATGACTTTCGAAGGCACCTACGGACGCGAGTTTGCCGACTTGATCCACGTCCATCATCTCACTCCGCTAGCCGGCCGCTCCAAGCTACTGGACGTCGACCCCGAAGCTGACCTCCGTCCTGTGTGCCCGAACTGCCACGCTGCGATTCACTACGGCGGCGAGAATCGTTCCATCGAGCACGTGCGTAAATGTTTGACGAAGCTGCGGCGCCCCGCTGTCTAACCCGGGCATCAACCTGACGGCGCGGCCGGAGCACCGGCCGCTCTTGAGTTCCGTCCGGCCGCACCGCAGGTTATGCCCTATACATTAAACCCGCAAATGTATACGTACGAATGGTGCTCGGCAAAGAATAGGTTCAAGCAAAGAAAAGAATTCACGAACCGTTGATTGCTCCGAGCGCTGGCATGCTGGCGCGCGACCTCACCGGA
>CAZGYZ010000390.1:0-2380 GCA_964530675.1 uncultured Nitrospira sp.
GGCGGCAGCAACTACCTCATGAACCGCAATTAACTTCATGCAATTCTCCTCGCCTCTCATACAAGTCGGGTGAAAGCAGATGCGGCAATCGATCTCCTTGTAGAGTACCTCCACAGGACCGCCACGAGGACCCCATTCACGAGGGTTCGATGGGCCGAACAAGGCCACCACTGGAGCGCCCACTGCGGAGGCAATGTGCATCGCGCCACTATCGCTTCCCACGAAGAGCGCCGACTTTTTGGCGATGGCCGCGAACTGTTTAATGGTTGTGCTGCCTGCCATGATAATGGGCTGACTCTTCGCCATCTGCCGAATCTGTTGCGCAAGATCGATGTCTTGATTGCTGCCTCCGATCAACACCTGGCAACTATACTGGGACGTGAGCTGATCAGCCAGTTCGGCGAACCGCTCCGGAGGCCAGGCCTTGAACCAGTACCGGGCGCCGGGCTGCAGCACGACAATCGGCTGCGATCGCTGAACGCCGAGTTGATCCAGCAGTTGATCCGCACTGTTCATCTCTTCCGGCGTCAGCCAAAGTTGAGGATCTTTTGAACCAGCTTGGATGTTCAGCGGCTTAAGAGCATCCAGATCCCGATCAATCCGGTGCTGTACGCCAGGCACAGGCTGAACCACCTCCGTGTAGTACTTCCCCCGCCATCGATGCTCATCATTAAATCCAATCCGAACCGGCGCTCCACTGATCCAACTCAGAAAGGCGGACCGGTCTCCATCTGTCAAATCGATCACCCTGTCGAATCGCCGATTCCGCAGCCCGGCAATAAGCCGCGATTGTGCTGCCAGAGATCCTTTGTCGAGAACCACGATCTCGTCCAGGTCTTGGTTGCCGGTCAATACGTCTTCCGTCCCGCGATTCACCATCATCGTGACCCGAACATCCGATCCTGACGCTTTGATGGCACGCACAGTCGGTGTCGCCAACAAGACGTCACCGATGTAGCGGAGTTTGATGATCAGGATGTTGCGCATGCTCGTTAACTGTGAATCGTAAATCGTGAATCGCAAGAACCTGCCTGTTTGCTTCCCTCTCGTTGAACGTTTAACGATTGACGATTAACGGTCATCGCGGCATAGCTCCCGGTACAGAGCGACAGTCTTAGCTGCCGCCTGCTCCCAGGAAAATTGCTTGGCGCGAGCGAATCCTCTAATCTTCAAAGCGGCTCGCAGCGGCTCATCCTCCAGCGCACGGATCATCGCCGCTCCGAGCGCCCGCGCATCTTGAGGATCTGCCAACACCGCGGCATCGCCCGCCACTTCCGCCAACGCGGTCGAGTTGGACGTGAGGACCGGCGCCCCGCAGGCCATCGCTTCCAACAGAGGCATCCCAAACCCTTCGTACAACGAGGGGAAGACGAACAGATCGGTAGACGAATACAACAGCTGTAAATCAGTCGTGGATAACCGGCCTGGACAGAGCACCCGTTCTGATAAGCTGCGCCTTCGAGCCGTCTCCTCATAGTTCCCGAACGGATGGATGGGCGAGCCGACAAGCACCAACATTCTCGATCCCAGTTTCTTCCGCTGCATTTCCGCCGCTTCAAGAAATGTCTGGTGATTTTTTCGCGGGTCTGCTCCTCCGATAAATAACACATAGCGCTCGGCCTTCAGCCCGATTCGTTTTCGCAATTCCGCCATTGCCTGCGCATCCCGGCGTGGCACGAAGTCCTGCGATACTCCATTGGGAATCACCACAATGTGCTCACGCTTCACGCCATGCAGTTCCACCAATTCTCTGGCCGAAAACTCGGACACCGTGATGACTTTTCTGGCCCGTAGCGCGGTCTGTCTCGTCTTGAACGACGATGGCATTTGACCCAACATCTTCTTCGAGTACTCGGGGTGGCGATCCAGCCAGAGATCGTGAATCGTCACGAGCCCGCCATAGCGGCCGACCGTCTGCATCCGGAAGTTGGCTCCATGGTACAGATCCAATCGATCGGACGAACCCCGCTTCTGCATTCCCAAACGACTCGAGTTCATCCATTCAAGCCGCTCGACGCCCTGCCATGCCTTCACAAAGTCAGGCTGCTCAGCGCCAGGTTTGGCATAGGCCACCATGTCGATTCTTTCTGGCTGCGCTAACATCGTCCGGAGCAAATGGTAGGAGTGCCATCCCACCCCGTCCAGATCACCCACCATTGCATTGGCATCAAAGCCGATTCTCATACTCTCCCCAGCCTGCATTATCCACGAAGACTTCTACTGCAACCGCCGATACGAAAATCAGAACTTATTGCGGTATTCTTTCTTCGCGCCAGGATCATATAAAGGGCGCTCGACCTCGCAAGCGCGGTGGCGACGCACCTGGCGGCGAGCAGTCTCGCCTGGTGTCTAGATGGTTTCGTCACGAAATTTCATGAAT
>CAZGYZ010000391.1:0-2379 GCA_964530675.1 uncultured Nitrospira sp.
TTCGAACCTGGCAGGTCGAGAGTAAACACGATCTGTCTGGTCTATCTTGTCTGTCTGGTTCAACCAAATAAACAAGACAAACCAAACAGACCAGTTAAACAAGACAGGATGGAGGCGATGTCGATGAAGAATCATGTTGGAAGGTTAGGGATGATCCTGGGAATTGGGTTGTTCATCATGCCCGTTGTTGGCGCGGCTGGGGCGTCGGATAAGCCGATAACGGGTGACAGGGTGATCCGCGAAACGCAGGAGGCGGTGACGGCTACCAAGGACTATACGATTCATCAGAAGGATGCATTTCAGCGAAAGGTTCAGACGGAACTGGATGAGATACAAGTACGCATCACGCAGCTCCGTGGACAAGTCAAACATGCGTCCGAGGAAGCTAGGGCGGATATCCAGAAGGCGATCGTGGAATTAGAAAAGAAAAAAGACCTGGCCAATAAAAAAGCGCAGGAGATTCATTCCGCCACGGCCTCTTCCTGGGAGCAGGTAAAATCGAAAACGACGGCTGCGATGGACGATCTTCGAGGTTCTCTCAACCGCACACTATCCCATCTCCCGTGACGGTCGATCGATGAAATATGCCCTCTATCCCGGTTGTGCGGCCCAAGGGGCGACGCCGGAACTCTATCAATCGACCAGGGCGATCATCGGCCGATTGGGAATCGAGGTCGTCGAACTCTCAGCCGCGGCCTGTTGTGGCGCCGGGGTCGTGACGGAAGCGCATCCCGATATGGCGCTGGCGCTCAACGCCAGGACATTCGCGCAAGCGGAGGCGCTTGGACTGGATGTGATGACGATCTGCGGCACCTGCCAAGGGGTGATGAGCGCAGCCAATCGACGATTGAAGACAGAGGCAGGGACACTGGACCGGATCAACGCTCTTCTGGCGCCGGAAGGGCTGGCCTACCACGGGCAGGTTCAGGTCAAACATCTGTTGTGGATCGTCGTGCGGGACATCGGGCTGGCTCGCCTGGGCGCGCTGACCTCCGTGCCGATGAGCGACTTTCGCATCGCCCCCTTTTACGGGTGCTACATCCTGCGTCCCTCGTGGGATCTGGGGTTTGACGATCCTGAGAATCCGCAGTCCCTTGAACGCCTCATCAAGGCCGTCGGAGGCGAGCCGGTGGCCTATGAGGGAAGGACCAAGTGCTGTGGATTTCCCATCATCCTCGAAAAGGAAGCCATCGCCGTGGCCATGTCTGGGATGCATATGAGTGAGGCTAAGGAGCAGGGAGCCGACTTTATGGTGACGCCCTGTCCTCTCTGCCACATGAGCCTGGATATCTATCAGGATCGGGCCGGCCGGGCAGTGAACCGCGAACTCCACTTACCGATCTTGCATGTGCCACAGCTCCTCGGTTTGGCGATGGGGCTTCCAGCCAAGGACTTGGGGCTCTCGCATCATGTGATCTCGGTCGATTCTATTCTGGCCTCTCTAGAGCGTCGTCGAACGCAGCAACAACCCTCCTAGCGGGCTGCGGAAAAACTTGGTGTATAGAAAGTATCCTTGTGCTATTTCAGATGGAGCGAACGCCTCAATAACATCAGGATGCTCAAAAAGGCTGTCCAGCAAGGCCGCAGCGAGCGAAGAGGCGAGGCGTACGCTTCGGTACGTTGAGCCTCTGAGCGACGTGAGAACGCCGCTGGCGGACTTTTTCAGCATCCTGATAAAGGAGTTGGCGAATGAACGTGGTCAACATCTCGGACTATCAGCAGTTCAGCAGTGAGAAGATGAAGAAGAACAATCTGTTTCAGACGCCACGATTCTTCTGCGACATCTACTGTTTCGAGCCAGGGCAGGAACAGAAGGGCCATATCCATGGCGAACAGGATAAGGTTTATCTTGTGCTAGAGGGACAGGGCACGTTTCAGGTCGGTTCAGAGAAACAGGTGCTGGCTCCAGGGCAGGGGACCATGGCGCCGGCCGGGGAAGAGCACGGCGTGAAGAACCACACAGACCAGCGCCTCAAAGTCCTCGTGTTCGTAGCGCCGAATCCATCTTGAAGATGAGAGTGGGATGGGGGCTGATCGATCTTCTGTGCTCGCGCAACGCGCGGCCTGAGAAGGCCCTCGCCTGGGCTAATGGCACGTCTCGGCGTGCCAGTGGGTGGGCGGGTGGGAAAGCTGCGCGCATGGAAGATCAATCAGCCCCCATCCCTGGAGAGAGAACGAGTGAGCTTGGAGGGATGGGAAATGAGTCGCCAGACGATCCTTCTTGCTCGCAGAACGCGCACGATGAGTGGATGGGAGGACACCCACGTTGGTCCTGTGCTCCCGGAACAGAGGAAGGGATGGAGGCTGATGATCTTCTGTGCTCACGCAACGCGCGGCTTGAGAAAGCCCTCGTTGGACGCGCGCAGTGGAAGATCAATC
>CAZGYZ010000392.1:0-2376 GCA_964530675.1 uncultured Nitrospira sp.
GAAATGTTCGGCAGCCCCGTCACGGTCGGCTATATGTACGTCTTAAAACTCCACCACTTGGTCGATGACAAGATTCACGCGCGGTCGATCGGTCCCTATTCGCTCGTCACGCAGCAGCCGCTCGGCGGCAAGGCTCAATTCGGCGGCCAGCGGTTGGGAGAAATGGAAGTGTGGGCATTGCAGGCCTATGGCGCTGCTTCCACGCTGCAAGAGTTCTTGACGGTGAAATCTGACGATGTGCCGGGCCGCTCACGTATGTATGAAGCGATCGTCAAGGGTGAGCCGTTCCTGGAGCCTGGATTGCCCGAATCGTTTAATGTTTTGGTCAAAGAGCTTCAGAGTTTGGGACTCGACGTCGAACTGGTTAAGTCGCAAGACTAACCCATTTGTGTGCCGGCCATAATGTCCGGCATCAGAGGAGGTCACTACCGTGGAAGGCGTCTATACATTGTTTGAGAAACCGCGCGATGCGGTGTCGTTTGATTCGATGCGTATCCGGATCGCATCACCCGAAAAGATTCGGTCGTGGTCCTATGGCGAAGTGAAGAAACCGGAAACCATCAATTACCGGTCGTTTAAACCGGAAAAAGACGGACTGTTTTGCGCGAAAATTTTCGGCCCGATCAAGGATTGGGAGTGCAATTGCGGCAAGTACAAGCGCATGAAACACCGCGGTATTGTCTGTGACAAGTGCGGTGTTGAGGTCATTCAGTCCAAGGTCCGCCGAGAGCGCATGGGCCATATCGAGCTCGCGGCGCCGGTTGCGCATATTTGGTTTCTGAAGGGCGTGCCGAGCCGGATCGGAACCTTGCTCGACATGAGTCTCAAGGGGCTGGAGCGGATTCTCTATTTCGAGAGCTATGTCTGTGTCGATCCAGGATCGACAGATTTGACGGAGAAAGAGCTGGTCTCGGAGGAAAAACTTCGTGAGCTCCAATCCGCATACAGCCCCGGCTCCTACAAAGTCGGTATCGGCGCCGATGCCATTCGGGAGTTGCTCCGTAAGATCGACATCAATGCCAAGTGGGATGAGATCAAGGCGAAGGCAAAGACGTCGGCATCCGCAGCGTTGAAGAAGAAATACGCGAAACAACTGAAAGTCATCGAAGCCTTCCGCAAGTCTGGCAACATGCCTGAGTGGATGATCATGGATGTGATCCCGGTGCTGCCACCGGAGTTGCGCCCGCTTGTGCCGCTGGACGGCGGACGGTTTGCGACATCGGACTTGAACGACCTGTACCGCCGTGTCATCAATCGGAACAATCGGCTGAAACGGCTGATTGAACTGAAGGCGCCGGGTGTGATTATCCGAAACGAAATGCGAATGTTGCAGGAAGCGGTCGATGCGCTCTTCGATAACGGGCGTCGGGGTCGCGCGATTCGCGGACCCAACAAGCGGCCGCTCAAATCGCTGAGCGATATGCTGAAGGGGAAACAGGGGCGTTTTCGCCAAAACCTGCTCGGTAAACGGGTCGATTACTCGGGCCGAACCGTCATTGTCGTGGGGCCGGAACTTCGGCTGCACCAATGCGGGTTACCCAAGAAGATGGCGCTTGAACTTTTTAAGCCCTTTATCTTCCACAAGTTGGAAGAGCGCGGTGCGGCGACCACCATCAAGAGCGCCAAACGATTGGTTGAAAAAGAACGTCCGGAAGTGTGGGACGTGCTTGACGAGGTGATTCGCGAACATCCCGTGCTATTGAACCGTGCGCCGACGTTGCACCGTCTTGGTATCCAGGCATTCGATCCTGTGCTGGTCGAAGGCAAGGCCATCCGGCTGCATCCGCTGGTCTGCGCCGCGTTCAACGCCGACTTCGACGGCGACCAGATGGCGGTCCACGTTCCGCTGTCGGTCGAGGCGCAGGTCGAGGCGCGCGTGTTGCTGATGTCGATCAATAACATTCTCTCGCCCGCCAACGGCAAGCCGATTGCTGTGCCGTCGCAAGACATGGTGCTCGGCTGCTATTGGCTGACCAAAGAGCGTGCCGGATGCAAGGGAGAAGGGAAAGTATTCGGCTCGGCGGACGAAGTGCGAATTGCATACGATTCTCAAGCGTTGGACGTGCATGCGCGGATCAAGGTACGGATCGAGGGGAGTCTCGTTCAGACCACCGTCGGGCGAGTCATCCTGTCCGACGTGCTCCCTCCGGGCTTGCCATTCGCCAACGCTAATAAGCTCATGACGAAGAAGGAGATGACCAAGCTCATCGATACCGTCTATCGCCAGTGCGGTCACCGTGAGACCGTTACGTTCCTCGATAAGGTCAAGGATACGGGGTTCGAGTATGCCACGCGTGCAGGCATCTCGATCTGCATCGACAACATGCATATTCCGACCAAGAAGCAAGAATTGCTGGGGAAGGCTCAGCATGAGGT
>CAZGYZ010000393.1:0-2359 GCA_964530675.1 uncultured Nitrospira sp.
AAGGCCAGAGTTTCGTCCATGGAATTGGTATGGAGGGATTGCGTCCCGCCCAGCACCGCCGCGAGAGCCTGCAACGTGGTGCGGACCACATTGTTCGTCGGCTGCTGCGCCGTCAGTGAACAACCTGCCGTTTGCGCATGACAGCGGAGCTGCAATGATCGCGGATCTTTCGGATGGTAGCGGTGTTCCATTTCACGGGCCCAGAGCCGGCGAGCAGCCCGGAATTTGGCAATCTCTTCAAAGAAGTCGTTGTGGACGTTGAAAAAGAACGAGAGCTGCGGGGCGAAACTGTCAACGGCAAGTCCGGCCTTCACTGCTGCTTCAACGTAGGTCAGCCCGTCATACAGGGTGAAGGCCAGTTCCTGCACCGCAGTCGATCCTGCTTCCCGGATGTGGTAACCGCTGATGCTGACCGGATGCCACTTGGGAACCTGTTTCACACAGTAGGCGATGGTGTCGGTGATGAGGCGCAGCGAAGGTTCGGGCGGGAAGAGCCATTCTTTCTGGGCGATATATTCTTTCAGGATGTCGTTCTGTAATGTGCCGCCTAAGCGCTCACCGGAAATGCCGCGTTTCTCCGCGACAGCCAGGTACATCGCGAAGATCACGGCAGCCGGCCCATTGATCGTCATCGATGTCGTGACCTGGTCGAGCGGAATGTCCTCAAAGAGCCGTTCCATATCGGACAGCGATGAAATCGCGACGCCACAGTGACCGACCTCGCCATGAGCACGAACATCGTCCGCGTCGATCCCCATCAGAGTCGGCATGTCGAAGGCCACGCTGAGGCCGGTCTGTCCATGCTGGAGAAGGTATTTGAAGCGGCGATTGGTGTCGGCGGCGGACCCGAAGCCGGCAAACTGTCGCATCGTCCAGAGATGGCTCCGGTACATGGTGGGATAGACACCGCGAGTGTAGGGGAACTCTCCCGGATCGCCCAGATCGTGATCGGGCGACCAGTCCTTCAGATCGTCGCGCGAGTAGACGCGATTGATGTCGAGCCCTGATAGGGACGTGAACCGAGGTTTGCGTTCTTGCATCGATCCGTTCCTCCACTAGGGGCTAGAGTCAGATCTTGTTGCTTATTGCCTCGTGTCTCTCGCCGCTTGCCTCATACACATAGAAGCCACGACCGGTCTTGCGCCCAAGCCACCCCGCTTCGACGTAACGGCGGAGTAAGGGACAGGGGCGAAACTTCTGATCCCCCAAGTCCTGGTACAGGACCTCGCAGATCGCGAGCACCGTGTCCAACCCAATACGGTCGGCGAGCGCCAATGGCCCCACCGGATGATTGGCTCCGGTCGTCATCGCCAAATCTATATCTTCGGCTGACGCGACCCCTTCCTCCAAGGTGAAGATGGCTTCATTGATCATCGGGATCAGGACACGATTTACGATGAATCCTGGTACGTCCTTGGCCATCACGGGGGTCTTCCCCAGCCGCTTTGCCAGTTCCATTGCCAGACTCACTGTTTGCTCGGATGTTTCCAGACCCCGCACGACTTCCACGAGTCGCATCACCGGGGCCGGATTCATGAAGTGCAGGCCGACAACTCGGTCGGGCCGGCCGGAGGCAGCTCCCAGCTTCGTGATCGAAATCGAGGAAGTATTGCTGGCGAGGACTGTTTGGGGCTGACAGACTCGATCTAGTTCGCTGAAGAGTTCCTGTTTCAAGGCGAGATCTTCCGGAATCGCTTCGATGACGAGTTGCACGTCGTGCAACCGGTCGAGCTGAACCATTGGATGGATGAGCCTCAAAACCGCCCCAGCTTGATGGTCGGTGAGGCTGCCTCGTTCCACGGCTCGCTCCAGGCTTCCGCGGATCTTGGTAAGCGACTCTGCTAATGCTGGATCCGCCACATCGACCAGCAAAACTTGATAGCCAGCCGTGGCACAGACCTGGCTGATCCCGCGACCCATCTGGCCGGCGCCGACGATCCCGATGGTCTTGATGTCGTCATGTCTCATGACGTGACCACTCCGTCATTCGTCACTGGTCATTCGCGGGAATCGCTCCTCAAGTCTCTTTCACGATTGACCGATGACCATCGACCGTTTACCGCTCCACAACAACCGCCAATGCTTCTCCTCCTCCGATACAGAGACCAGCCAACCCTCGCTTGGCGCCGCGAGCCTCCATCGCATGGAGCAGGGTCGTGAGAATCCTGGCGCCGGTGGCACCGATCGGATGGCCCAGCGCGACCGCCCCCCCGTTGACGTTGACTCTCTTTGGGTCGAGCCCCAGTTCTCGGTTGATCGCGAGAGAGACGGCGGAGAAGGCTTCATTGATTTCGAACAGGTCGATGTCGCCAATCGCAAGGCCGGTCTTCTTGAGCACCAGCTTGATCGCCTCGATCGG
>CAZGYZ010000394.1:0-2351 GCA_964530675.1 uncultured Nitrospira sp.
CGCATCATCTTCCAGGTTTCATCCAGATGCGCATAGTCCTTTTTCTTGTACTGGTTGATTTGGAGCACATGGTGGGCTCCATGCGCTGCGATTAACCCCCGAGCGGTGGATTCCGACAGATGGGGGTTGATTCCGCTAAAGAATGAGCCGAAGTCGTTGGCATTGCTCGCTAAGCGGGCTAGTGCGGCATCCTGCATACTCTTATTTCCCGCAACAGTGGCTTCCGAGTATTCTCTAACCGCTCCAATGTTGATGTCCAGCAGACTCAAGAATTTCTGCGACCGGGCTTCACCGTAGAATGGTGTAAGCATATCTGCGATCTGTTTCGTGTTGGCGTCGACTTCCTTTTTGACGGCAGCGCGTTCCGCCGGACTCTTCGTCGTGCTATCTAATACGGAGTGCTGCACCCAATAGATGTGCCCAAGCCAGAGATCGCGATAGGTCTGCTTCATCTCCGCCACACGGGCTGGATCCGCATCCCCGGCTGCACGCGCTTCGCTGTTACAGACCGCCAGGCCGACGAGTGCGAGTACCAACACTGCCATAGACTGAAATAACTTGCGCATAAAGACCTTCATCGAAACCTGTACCAAGTTTCGGTTGAATCCTGGCTTTTCTAAACCCCCGAGAGTGATTCAGGTATCCTGTGGCCATAATATGACTATATCAGTCGTATATGGAGGAATGGTGAACGGATCATGAAGAAGCCTTCATCATCCTGAATTGTTGTGGCGCCCGTCTCGCTTGAGTCAGGCATCGGCAGTTGCAGTATAAACCTTCGTGTAGAATGCGGCTAGGCTGAAATTGTCTGATGGGTTAAGGCCGGCAACCGGAGGGTAAAGACCGAGCCCTTCTCGACTTGGCTTGTGACCGAAATGGTCCCGCCGTGGGCCTCCGCGATTTCCTTGACGATAGGCAGCCCAAGTCCGGTACCGCCCGCATCCTTCGCCCTTGCCCAATCGGTCCGATAAAACCGTTCGAAGAGATGAGGAAGATGTTCCGGCTCGATCCCATGGCCCGTATCCGCGACAGCCACAGCAACCTCGTCCCCGACCGCCTCCAAGCGGATGGTCACGGCTCCAGCAGGCGGTGTGTAGTGCAGGGCATTGTCGAGGAGATTGATCAGTGCCTGCTTGATCCACTGTGCATCGCCGAGAATAGGTGGGACCGATTGGGATTCAAACGTCAATGTGATTCGGCGATCGTCGGCAAGCGGGGTCAGTTCATCTACCAGATCTTGAATCAAGGGTTCCAGGGCGAGTGGCACGAGGTGAACGGGAGGCTTGCCGCTTGTGAAATTCGCGAGGGTCAACAGGGAACGGGTCAGGGCAATGAGCCGTCCGACCTGCTCAAGATTATTGATGAGGGCTTCGCGATATTCCTCCGTGGTCCTGGCTTTCATGAGGGCGACATCCAGGTTGCCCTGCAGGATGGTCAAGGGGGTTTTCATTTCATGGGCGGCAATGTCGCAAAATCTCCGCTGAGTTTCACCACTCCGTTGGAACCGGTCCATTACGGAATTGAACGCCTGGGTGAGTCGACGGAATTCCTGGTAGGGTGAGTCCAGAGTGAGTCGTTTCCCCAGGTCGGCTTCCGACATCGTTTCTGCACCGGTACTCAGCACCTCGATCGGAGTCATCACTTTCTTGGCCAGCCATCCACTGCCTATCCAGGCAACGAAAAGGATGATCCCGGATCCAAGGGTCAGTAGGATCACGAGACCGATAAGTGTCTCCCGGTACAGGAGCAGTGATGCCTCGGCCTGAAGAATGTGCCGTACCGGGCCCTGCAGGGGAATCGGAACGAATAGCTGTCGTACAGACCACCTGCCATCCAATGTCTCAGCGGTTTTATACAGGCTGTTCCCGAGACGGACTTGTTCGAAGACGTGATCGGGAACCGGCGTCTGTGCCACTGCGTTGGGACTATTCCAGACCAATCGGCCATCCGGAGAGAAGATCCGAAGAGAATGGGTAACCTCGCGCTCTTCATTTTTGTCTCGAATCAACTCGGCTGCACGCGGATATTTCTCACTGGAACTCTCGATAATGTTGGGGTGTTGCTCAACGATCTTGGCCATCGTCTCCGCCAACCCGAACAGCCGGCCATCCACAAAGCGGTGCAACAAGGCATCGCCTCCGGCGTAGGTCAGAACAGAAAAGACCAGGAGAAGCGCTGCCATCAAGATGAGCGCAGACTGGCGAATCAAACTATGCAGTGACTTCATGCGACCGATTCCGCCTCTTCCAGCATGTATCCAGCGCCGCGTACCGTGGCGATCAACTGGGGTGAAAAATCTCGGTCGATCTTCGCGCGCAGGGCCCGAATATGGGCGTCCACGATGTTCGTCA
>CAZGYZ010000395.1:0-2349 GCA_964530675.1 uncultured Nitrospira sp.
TGATATGGCTGGCGGTGAAGCTGGTATCGCGGATGATCACCTGATGCCACGACGCATCCTGCTCCAGGGTGTAGCTCCCTGCCCAGTAGACGCCGAACACGTACACCGCGAGCCACCCCATGAAGTAAAAATACCGCTTAAGTTCCGTCTTGGGATCCACGTTGGCCACGTTGCGATCTCGCGTTTGCCAAATCCACCCGATGCAACTAGCCGAGAAAATGATGTTGGAAATCACGTTAAACCGCCACAGGCCCATCCACACGGTCTCGAACTCCGGGGTCATGGAATCCAACCCGTGAGAGTACCCAAACATGCGTTGATAGACGACCTCGGCACCCACCGCCGCCAACATGGTAAACCAACCGACCTTAAGAGGCCTGGAGTCGTACCAGAGCGACATATCATACCCGAGGTTGCTCTCACCGAATGTAGCTGTTTTTGCCATGTTCTTACCCTCCCTTCATATACTTGAGGACCACCCTGGGGGTTGGTCCTGAACGTATCTTCGAACGATCTTGCCTGCTATTTCCACTTCCTCCTTTCCATGAAATCCATACAGGCACCCATCAATCCATGGTGACGTACATAAGCAATTCACATTCCAGCAGAGATCTCGCATGACAGAGCCATCGATGATGCTGAAATTCATTGGAATGCGTGATTTCGTTCGAGCGTGTGGCAGCAAACACATGATGTGCCAAAGACGAGCTGCTGAACTATCAGCATGGTGCCGAAAAATCAGCACTCACTTGGGACACTCGCAGGGGCTGTACGGGAACCCAGGTTAAGAAGGGCGAATGATATCGAGGTTCTCTACTTATTAGGCCTGAAAAGTTTACCGTTTCATGCCAGGCCCCATTGACAGGGTAGAGAAACGAACCTATGTGCCGATGCATGACATCCAAAATAAAGACTTACGGCAACCGTTGATAGTCGGGCTAGTGATTTTTGACGAGCACCGGCCGTAATGCGTGATATTGATGTCCTGTGATATGATCCAGATGCTTTCGCGTTCGTCGGCGGAGCGAGGTGCTCAATCGGCAATCCTCTCTTGAAGACTTGCGAAGGGCGTAGGCTTCGCGCAATGATGGGACGAGAGAATCCGCCGGCAAGACGATGGCCAGCCGAGCATCCCTCTTTACCGGTCGTGATGAAACCGGCCACTATTGAGGAGCGGACATATGAAAACCGACCGTCACGCTGAAATCGATCCGCGATCAGGCATGCTCGACAATCTCTCCCATACAGTTAAAGACCGGACACAGGCCGAGACATTGCTTGCCGGAGAAAATCGCCTACTCGAGATGCTCGCCACAGGATGTACGCTCACGGAATTTCTTGATGCGTTGTGCCGACTCATCGAAGAGATCGCGAGCGGAACCCTCTGTGGGATTGTGCTGGTAGATTCTATCGGCAATCGGCTGCAGCACGGTGCAGCGCCCAGCCTTCCCCTCAGCTACAACGAGTCGATCCATGGCAGACCGGTGAATCCCCTATCGGGTCCCTGCGCCATGGCGGCATCGCTCAAAGAACAAGTGATTGCCGCCGATGTCGCGTCAGACACACGATGGGATACATACGAATGGCGTGCTCTGGCAATGGCACATGGACTGCGGGCCTGTTGGTCCACGCCTATCTTGTCATCCGATGACACAGTATTGGGTGCCTTCGCGATCTACTCACGCGAACCTGGCAGCCCTAGTGCGTACCATCAACACCTCATCGGACAGATCACGCATTTGGCGACGGTAGCTATTGAGCATAAGCATAGGGAGGAGAAGCTCCGCCAAGATGAACGGGAGCTGCGGCGCATCACCGATGCCATAGATCAACGCATTGCTGTCCACGGGCCTGACGGGAAAATGCTTTATGCAAATCGAGTGATGCTCGAATATAGCGGTCTGAGCATTGAAGACATCATGGCGGATGACTTCCGCGCACGGCTCGTGCATCCCGATGATTTGGAGCGATCACGGGTCGAGCGCCAGCAGGGGCTCGAACGCGGAACCCCGTTTGAACTTGAACTGCGTGCTCGCCGCAAGGACGGGCAGCACCGCTGGTTTCTCGTCCGCTATAACCCGTTCCGGGACGATGAGGGACGGATCATTCGCTGGTACTCGACGGGAACCGACATTGACGATCGCAAACGGGACGAAGAGAGAACTCACAAAGAAAACTTGGCATTGCGCGAAGAGATCGATCACTCTTCGATGTTTGAAGAAATCGTCGGCTCATCGGACGTCATCCGCAACATATTGAAACAAGTCGCCAAAGTGGCGCCGTCGGATTCCACGGTACTCGTGCTGGGTGAGACCGGGACGGGCAAGGAGCTCATCGCTCGGGCCATTC
>CAZGYZ010000396.1:0-2344 GCA_964530675.1 uncultured Nitrospira sp.
TAACGATTAACGATTAACGTGAACCGGAGGTTCAGAGTGCAGATTCATTCAACTGCGATTGTTCATCCCAAGGCGAGCCTTGCCGATGATGTGGAGGTCGGGCCGTTTTGCCTGATCGGTGAGCATGTCACGATCGGGAAGGGAACCAGACTGTTATCGCATGTGACGGTCGACGGATGGACGGAAATTGGCGAGCGGAACGAGTTACATCCCTTCGCCTCGATCGGCGGACCGCCTCAGCACCTCGGATATAAAGGGGAGCCGACGAAGGTCGTCATCGGCCATGACAACATTTTTCGGGAGTATGTAACGGTTAACCGCGCAACGGTACCAGGCGGAGGGGCGACAGTGCTCGGGTCACATAATTTTCTGATGGCCTATGTTCATGTGGCCCATGACTGCCGTCTGGGCAGCCATCTCATCATGGCCAACGCGGCGAGTTTAGCCGGTCATATTACGATCGGGGACCATGCCATTATCGGGGGTCTGACGGGTATCCATCAGTATGTACGGATTGGGTCGTATTCCATGGTCGGCGGTTGTTGCGCCATCACGCAGGATCTCCCGCCGTTCATGCGGGCTGCGGGTGGCTATCGCGCGCGGATGTATGGCCTTAACTCGGTAGGGTTGCGCCGCCATGGGTTTTCTCCCGATCGGATCTCGGTGCTGAAACGGGCCTACGACATGCTCTTCCGCTCGGGGCACCGAGTCGCTGAAGCGACCAGGCTTGCCAAGGCCGAGTTCGGAGACCAACCGGATGTGATGACGATCCTTGGGTTTCTGGAGGGGACGAAGCGTGGCATCTGCAGGTCGGTCGGTAAAGATCAAGAGGATGAGGAGTAAGCGCGTGGCATTTCGACCCCAGGTCACCGATGGCGAACGGATTGGGCTCATTGCCGGCAATGGCCGGTTCCCGATCATCTTTGCGGATAATGCCAGAAAGCTCGGCTATCATGTATCGGCTGTGGCGCATGAAGGTGAGACGGAACCGGAGTTGGCCGGCCATGTCGATCGGATCCATTGGATCAAGATCGGCCAGATGAACAAGCTGATCAAGGCATTCAAGGAAGACGGAGTCCATCAGGCAGTGATGTTGGGCGGGATCAAGAAGACCCATGTCTTTTCGACTATCCGGCCGGATTTTCGCACCCTGGCGCTGGCGACGCGGTTGGCGCTCTGGAAGGACGACGACATTCTGCGCGAATTCGCAAAGGAGCTTGAGGGAGAAGGGATCGCCATCTGTGAATCGACCTTTGGGCTTGAGGGGATCCTTGCAGAAGAAGGGACGTTGACCACACGGGCTCCATCGGAGAGAGAGTGGGAGGACATCCGCTACGGATGGGATGTGGTGCGTGAGATCGGACGTCTCGATATCGGGCAATGTGTGGTGATCAAAGATCGTGTGGTCGTGGCCGTCGAGGCGGTCGAGGGCACCGACGGAGCCATCAAGCGCGGCGGTGATTTGGCCAAGGAGGGTGCGGTGGTGGTCAAACGATCGAAGCCGCAGCAGGACATGCGGTTCGATCTTCCGGCCGTGGGGCCTCGGACCATTGAGGTGATGGCGTCGGTCAAGGCCTCCGTATTGGCGATCGAGGCAGGACGAACCATCCTGTTGGATCGCGAGATCGTGCTGGAGAAGGCCAAGTCTGCCCGTATTGCCATTGTCGGGATCAAGCCGGATTGATGGGTGAACAGTGATGCGTGACACTCAGCACTCTCGGTGTGTCCGATGAAGCCGTTTCGGGCAGGGGTCATCGGCGTCGGACACCTCGGGCAGCACCATGCGCGCCTCTATGCCTCCTTGCCTGGAGCGCAACTCGTCGGTGTGCTCGATCAGTCGGTGGAGCGTGCGCAGGTGATCGCAGACCGGCATGGGGCACGCGTCTTTCGTACGGTTGATGAGTTGTTGCCGCACGTCGATGTCGTGAGTGTAGCGGTGCCCACCTCAGGCCACTATGCCGCCGCAAAATCTTGTCTGCAGGCGGGCAAGCATCTGTTGGTCGAAAAGCCGATCGCCGTGATGCCTGGTGAGGCACAGGAGTTAGTAGAGCTGGCCAAGCAGCGGGGCTGTTGTTTACAGGTCGGCCACAGTGAACGGTTCAATCCGGTCATGACCCTGATGCGTCCCCATATCAAAAAGCCTGTGTTCATCGAATGTCACCGTCTCAGCAGTTTCAGCGAGCGGGGGACGGACGTGGATGTGGTGCTGGACCTGATGATTCACGATCTGGATCTCGTGCTGTCGTTGAATCCCGGCCCCGTTGAAGAGGTCCGTGCTGCGGGGGTGGCGGTGTTGTCCTCCTCGATCGATATCGCCAACGCCCGCATTCAGTTCCGGAGCGGC
>CAZGYZ010000397.1:0-2340 GCA_964530675.1 uncultured Nitrospira sp.
TGCAGGCTGATGGCAGAAGGGATCAAGGCTGAAGGGATTCAGGCTGAAGGGTTCGGATTTTCGATCTCTGGCCTTCAGCCTTCAGCCTGTACCCCTTCGGTCTTCTGACCGCTTCACAATGAATACGTTTTCGAGACGAACGATGACGACATTGCTGACCTCTAGCTGGACAAGCCTTCTGCGTATATGGACGGGTAGTCTGCGGTCCCGACTGACGGTCGGCCTCTGCCTATTCATCCTGCTGATCCTAGGGGGTGGTTCGGGATGGGCCATCAACCAGCAAACGGTCCTTCTCCACGAGGCCGCCGAAGAGCAGGTGCGCGAGATCGGTCGCGCGTTTGCCACGATAGGAGCGGCAGCGATCCTCGACAACCTGTTTCGTATTCAGGAGGCGTTCTCGTCCTATCAGGACAATCCCGACATCCGGGAGCTGGATGTAATCGACCCAGACAATCTGATTGTTGCAGCTAAGCATCCTGAACGGATCGGAACCGTGTTGACCGATCCTCTGTGGGAAACATCCAGAAATTCCGGCATTGAACAGATCAGTCCGTTCAGCACCCAAAAAGGTGAATCGGCGCTAGTATTCGTAGGCCCATTGCGCAATGGACAGAAAATTGCCGCGTGGATTCGTATCGAATACTCTCTGGTTCGGATTCAGCATGAAATCACGCTGGCTATGTGGCGCACGATTGCTCTGACGCTGTCCGCGATCCTGATCGGCTTCTTTGTCGTTCGATTTGTCATGATTCGGATGGGTAAGGCCTTCAGTTCGGTTCTGGCGGGATTGAACGTATCCCTCTCACACTTCGAAAGCCTTCCGATCCCGGAGCTTCCTAACGATGCTGGGGGGGCAGAGAGCCTTGAGCAGGCAGACGAGGCAAGGCGCCGATTCGGTCAAGGCGAATTCGAACAACTCATGCTCGCAGCTGAGAGGACGAGTGCGGTTCTCAGCGATCAGACTGAGAGGCTGTTCAAGCAGACACGTGATCTGTCCGTGGCCCGCGATCAGGCCTTGGAAAGCGCCCGCATGAAGGCCAAATTTTTGGCCACAATGAGCCACGAGATCCGCACGCCGATGAACGGCGTGATCGGCATGACCGGCTTGTTGTTGGATACGCCGTTGACGGCAGAGCAACGCGACTACGCGGACACGGTGCGAAAGAGCGGCGAGCATCTGCTCGCCATCATAAACGACATCCTGGATTTCTCGAAGATCGAAGCGGGCAAGCTCAAGTTCGAGCTGCTCGATTTCCACGTGCGTCATGCGGTGCAGGAGGCGGTGGATCTCCTGGCGGAATTGGCAGGCCAGAAAAGGCTGACGGTTGGCGTCCTCGTGCACGCGCCTGTGCCGACCGTTCTGCGCGGCGATCCCGGGCGCCTTCGCCAGATTGTGATGAATCTCGTGGGCAATGCGATCAAGTTTACCGAACAAGGCGATGTGACGGTCACAGTGATGCATGAGGCCGAAACCGCTGACGAGGTCGTACTGCGGATCGAGGTGGTTGACCAGGGCATTGGCATAGCACCGGAGCAGCGGGCGCGTCTGTTCCAACCCTTCACGCAAGTGGATGGCTCGAACACTAGGAAATACGGCGGGACCGGCTTGGGTCTCTCGATCTCTGCGCAGTTGGTCAAGGCGATGGGTGGAGAAATCGGCGTAGACAGTGAGCTGGGGAAAGGCAGCCGTTTCTGGTTCACGGTTCGCTTGGCAATGCCAGCGCCGGCGGAGCAGATCGACCTCCCGCCGCGTGCCGATCTGTACGGCCTTGGTATCTGTCTCGTGGATAGCCAACGCGCGCCACGCCAGGTACTGGAGCGCGATCTCAGCGAGTGGGGCATGCGCTGTGTCTTCGCCGAGAGCGGGGCTCACGCGCATACACTGTTGAAGCAAGCGGCGGACGCCGGCGCGCCTTTCGATCTGGCCATGCTGTCGGATCAGCTCGCAGGGATGACCTGGGAGGACTTCGCGAAGATCATTACCTCCGATCCCGTTCTGCGCGCCACGCGGCTGGTGTTGGTGGCGTCGGTCGGCCATCGCGGGGACGCAATCAAGGCCCGCGAAGCCGGAATGACAGGCTATCTGGTTCAACCGGTCGAGCCATCCCAGCTCTTCGATTGTCTGACGATGGTCATGCGGACGAGTACGGGAGAGATGCCCCGGATCGATCCCCCCTTGATTACCCGTCATAGCCTCGAGGAGGCCAAGGCCGCTTCCGCCATCCGCCTCCTCGTGGCGGACGATAACATGATCAATCAAATGGTTGCGGTGAGGATGCTGGCCAAGCTGGGCTATCGCGTGGATGTGGTGGCCAACGGTCAGGAAGCGCTTGATGCGCT
>CAZGYZ010000398.1:0-2327 GCA_964530675.1 uncultured Nitrospira sp.
ACGCGCCTTCCAGTATCTCGGCCTGGTAGAAGCGCTCGCCACGCACGATCAGCTTCGCATCTTCAGCCCGATCGGCCAGATCGAACACATCCACCGTATAGGCCTGCTCCACAACCGCCTTCTGATCCGCTTCCTGATCCGTCAGCGTCCCCGCCTTCTCTTTATCTTGGAGCGGCTTGAGCTGCATCCCCAACCGGGCCTTCACCCAGATCAGGAACTCCATGCTGAAGAAGTGATCCCACATCCCGATATTGATGTCGCGCTGGATGACTGTATGGCCCGCTTCCCGCAGCACGGCAGTCAAAGAGGGCAAGGCGAGATAGGGCGCCGTCGGCACCCATTCAGGCGGAAAGAGCAACATGACCTTTGACTGCTTCCGTGTGCCGTTGGTCAGCGGAGCTAAACCATTTATTTGGACCAGTTCAGTCATCGTTACACAACCATAATGTTGAATGTTAAGTGTTGAATTTTGAATTTCTCCCCAACTATGCACTACACATTAAACATTTAACATTGCGGCTACGCCGCTCACATTTTCCCAGCTAGCGATGGCGGAGCGCTGGCAAACTTCGCTGCATTGAACTGCAAATCAGGCAGCTTCTGGAGCCCGAACCGCGCGATATAGAGGAAGATGTATTCACGGATGAACAGGCGCAGGTCCCAGCCTGGGTTGTGCTTTCGCTCGAATTCTTCAAAGACCCGCTCCGCCTCTTCGATGCTCATACCGCTCTTGACCGTGTAGTAGTAGTCGAGGGCCAGATCCCATTCGGGATTCTTGTAGGCAGTCACACCCCACTTCTCCGGGTCCTTTGCCACCGGGTTATGCCGGCCGAGATCGAAGGTGCCGAACCCCAGCGAATGGACATGGTCCTTGTTCGCTTCGAGAAATTCCACTGAGGACCAGGCTTCTTCCTTCGTTTCGCCGGGAAAGCCGAAGAAACCCATGCAATGGTTCCAAATGCCCGCGTCAGCCGTGAGCTGCAAATGCTTCGTCATGATCTCCGTCGTCGTCGCCTTGTCCATCAGCTTCAACACCCGCTCGTTCCCCGACTCGTAGCCGAAGTGGAGATAGCGGCAGCCCGAGTCCTTCGCATCCTGCCAGACTTGCTCTTCCAGCAGACTTTTCTCGAACCGCATGTGCGTCGTCCAGACGATATCCATCTGGCTTTCAATTAAACCACGCGCAAGCTTGCGGAACAGCGCAGGTGGATAAGACTCGTCGGTAAAGTGGAAATGCTTCGCGCCGTACTTGTCGCGCAGATAGGTGATGTCGGCCAGAATGTCCTGAATCTTCTTGCTTCGGTAGCCTGCTGTATAGCCCTCACCATGGTCGCAGAACTCGCAGCGGCCCCAGTAACAGCCTCTCGTCGCCAGATAGGGCAAGATCTTCGTCGGCACAAAGTATTTTTCAAGCGGCAGCCCGTCGAAGTCCGGCGGCGGCAGCGTCGCCAGATCTTCCGCATAGCTCGTTGCCGAGGTATGGACACCGGTCTCGTCCTTATAGATGGTATTCGGTACGTCAGCGAGGTTCCGCTTCGCTCCCACCGCAGAGACCAGCTGCACAAAGGCCGTCTCCCCCTCGTAGACCACGGCGCTGTCGAACAATTGGAACAGGGGCGACTGGGGCAGCACATCGCGCAGGCGCGTGACCGTGTTCCCACCGATCGTGACGTGAATGTGGGGGAAATGTTGCTTGATCAGGGCACAGAAGGTCATGGAGGAGAACATCTGCTGCTGCAAGACGATGGAAATGCCAATTACGTCCGGCTGTTCCTGCTCTATCACCGGCTTCACCAAATGCTCGAATACGTCGCGGTACACGTTCACTTGGGTGTCGTTCACCGCATCCATCACCTCGGATGAGACGAAGACCTTGTACGACAGATCGGTCTCCATCGGCGGCATACAGATTCTGGCCGGGGCATAGACCATCGAGATCACCGACGTGACCTCGCGGAATACTTTGATCGCCCACGCTAACTGATCGATATCGTAGAAAGTTTCCCCACGGATGATCGCCTTGGCCTTCTCTGCATCTTTGATCAGCACATCGATCCGCTGCCTGGTCAGATCGCAGAGGGCCAATTGCAAGTCCATCTCGTCGGCTGTCAGATCGCGCTTCTTGGAGAGCTTGCGAAGCCGATCGAGCTGCGGCGGCACTCGGCGCAAGACCTTCTTCAGGAAGTCCTCGCTGAAGTACCAGTCGTACATTTCGAGGTTGATGTCTTTTTGGATGACGGTATGGCCGGCCTGACGGAGGACGGCGGTGAGGGAGGGAAGGCTCAAATAGGGTTCGGAGGGGAACCAGTCCGGCGGGTAGATGAGCA
>CAZGYZ010000399.1:0-2323 GCA_964530675.1 uncultured Nitrospira sp.
CAACGTACCGAAGCGTACGCCTCGCCTCTTCGCTTGCTGCGGCCTTGCTGGACGGTCTTTTTGAGCATCCTGCGCGCGGTTCTTCTGTTGTCCTAGACGTACGGACCATTGAATTTCTACTGTGCCACTATAGTTTTTCCGCAGCCTGCTAGAAAAGCCAACTGACTGAGGCGAGAAACCCGTCTAAAGATTTGCGTTCGAGCTGGCCGGAGTTGAATTGGTATTCCACTTTGATGACGTAATCTTGTACGGGGCGATAGTTCAGGCCGATGACGGTGGTATTTTCGGTCAATTTGCCGTCGCTCGCGGCGGCGGTGTTGATCCTGGCATATCCGTACCGGCCGACGAGCGTGAGGGCCGGGTTGCTGAAGTGTCTTCCCATGACCGTCGAATTCAGGAGGGACGGCCAGAAGCGGTAGTTGATCTGGGCATAGTAGCCCCATAGGCTTGAGGGGGCCGATGAGTTCTCGATATCGAAGCGGGCATATTCAGCCTTGAATACGAAATCCTCCCAAAAGGGTACGCCGCGCGGCCTGAACTCCGCATCCAGCGACGTCCCGACGATCTGGTCGTTAGAAGTTTCCTTATAGGCCCCACGGTAACCGCTTACGCCGACTTCATACTGGTCCAGAAATTTGAGTGTGCCTCGACCGACGACGGCTTTATTCCCGTTGTTGTCAGTTCGTAGCCCCGTGCGCGCGTCGCGGAGGCCAATATCCTGGGCGACGACACCGCCGGTGCTGGAACCGAGAGTCCCCTGAGCCGAGGCGGTGAATTTGTCCGTCAGGCCATTGATGACCTGGATTTCATAGGTCGCCTTGAGAGTGTCGCCGAGGGGAACCAGACCGAAGGCTCCTACGCCCAGATCGGACCAGGTGGTGGGCGTGATGCGGCGCGCGACAACGGGACGATCAGTGAGGTCTTGGCGAGGGTCAAAGTGATCGAGATTGAACTTGCCAAAAGGAGTCAGGAGAACTCCGGCGCGGAAGTTGAATGACTGAGTCAGGAGGAGATCCACGTACCCCTGTTCCGCCTCCGCGGTTCCGTGCGGGACACCGAGATCGATTTCGCTATAGAATCGGATGCGGTCATGGAACTGTCCGGAGATCAGCAATTCATTCTTGCCGGCGAACGTCGTTTTCCGGTCCCGAAAATCTTCGAACGCGATCAAGCCGTACCCTCCCAGCTTGACGGTCTGGCCGATCTCATCGGAGAGCGAGCTCTGTCGTTTTTCCACTGAGCCGAGGCGTTCCTGTAGTTCGGATAACTCTTTCTGGTACTGTTTTTGAATCTGCTCCACCTTCCGTTTTAGTTGCTCGATGGAATTCTCTTTCCCGTCTTCTGGCGACTGGTTCGAGGATTGAGATGGCTGGTTCTGCAATTGCGCAAAAAGGAAGGTCGGGCAGGCGCCCCAGAACAGGAGGGCGAGTATCGCAATCGCACGCGATGTGTGGCTCCTGATCGGAGAAGCGTCTTGGGGCTGATGCATGAACGAGCGCCGCATAGAGTCAGGCGGTCTTATGGCTTGAGGGGACAAATAACCCAATGCGGTACCGTTCCTTTCCCTTCGGGACGGCTCGCGTAGAGCCTCTGACTGTTGCCAGGAATTAACTCCCACTGATGCGCTTGCCGCTGGTATGTCTTCTGCTCTCCGAGATAGAAAGGCGTACGGAGTTCTTCGAGAATCAGATGCAGCTCGTCGCCCACGATGAATGTGAGGCCTTTCGTGCGTCGATCCGGTTTCTCTTCGTCCGCGACCGTGAAGGATACCACTTCCTGTGGAAGGGCCATGCCGAACGCTTTTGACAATTCCTGTGCCAGCATCTTTCCCTGATTCACTGTAAACACCCTACGTGATTGTCCCCATGAGAACGGCAACAACGAGCCCTCACGATATTCGAGAGGTTCTAAGAGAGTCAACAATTTTTTAGGAGAGATTGTGTAGGGGTGCTGATTCGGACCGAGCGACGGATATCCAGCCGGCAACTCTCCGAGAGCGATCGATGCAGCATCTGATTGGTACACAACGAGATTCTGATAGGTGCTACAGGCCGTGGAACCGGCAAGAATCAGTAAGAGGCAAGCAGTAATCAACAAATGGAAGGAGTTGGCCGGACACCTCATGATGTTTATGCTCAGGGAAGATTTGCCAATTTCCAGGTCAGGGCGGTCACATAACGCTCTCAAGAACCGTAAAAAGTAAAAAGTGAAACGTGGGATTGCCGAGCGCTCTTCCTTCGAAGCCGTTGCGTTTAACGATTCATGGATCAAGGAGTATTCGCCAGCTGCCATGTGAGTGCAAGGACATACCGAGCCACGGTTT
>CAZGYZ010000400.1:0-2316 GCA_964530675.1 uncultured Nitrospira sp.
TTTTTGAGCATCCTGCAAAGGTATTCTCTTCTTGTCCTAACGCTAAGCGAGAACACCTCGAAACCGGAATATTATGAATTGTCAATCGCCTGCCCTGACCTCCTAACTTGATTCTTAGAAGGCATCATGAGACGTTATCGTCCATAGAAAGGGAACGTGTCCATGCTCCTGCTTCAGACCGCTGGGCTCTTCGTTCTCACAGCCCTCGCTGAGATTGTCGGGTGCTTTCTCCCATACCTCTGGCTCCGCAAGGACGGATCAATCTGGCTCCTGATTCCGGCGGCGCTCAGCCTCGCCGCCTTTGTCTGGCTCCTCACGCTCCATCCCGCCGCCAGCGGACGGGTCTACGCAGCCTATGGCGGTGTCTACGTAGCCACGGCCCTCGTCTGGCTGAAGGTCGTGGATGGCGAGAGACTCTCCATCTTCGACTGGACTGGGGCCGGAATCGCCTTGCTTGGTATGGCAGTTATCGTCTTTGGCTGGGCCCCGAAGGAGTAGCACGAATGATTCAATTCACCGCGCGATCAAGGCATTAATTCTCCTCTCATGCATTGTCGTACCCCTGTGAGTAGCGTTGGAGAACCCGCTTACCGCCATTGAACCATTCTTTGTTCCATCCACCGATACAACACGGGCATCACCACAAGGATCAAGACGGTTGATGAAAACAGCCCGCCGATGACGACCGTGGCAAGCGGCCGCTGTATTTCGGAACCGGGTCCGGTGGCCAGCAGCAGGGGAATGAGCGCCATCATTGCGACAACTGCGGTCATCAGCACAGGGCGCAACCGCAGAACCATGCCGGTCAGCACCGCTTCATCCAACGACATCCCCTGTTCCCGGAGTTGGTTAATATAGGCAATCTTCACAACCCCGTTAAGTACCGCAACACCAAACAAGGCAATAAAGCCGACGGAAGCAGGAACGGAAAGATAGAGCCCGCCGACCAACAACCCCAGCAAGCCGCCGACCATCGCAAACGGAATCGCAAGCAGGATCAACGCGGCATGCCTGAGATTGCCGAACGTAAAATACAATAATAAGAAGATCAGGCCAATGACCAGAGGCACGACAACCGCCAGACGTGCCATCGCTTTCTGTTGGTTTTCGAATTGGCCGCCCCAGGTCACATAGTAACCGGGCGGGATCTGTACCTGGTGGGATACTGCGGTCTGCGCCTCCTCTACCGCGCCGACGAGGTCACGCCCGACCACATTGGCCTCGATGACGATCCGGCGGCTCGCATGCTCACGGCTGATCTGTGCCGGTCCTTCCACAATTCGAATGTCGGCCAGCTCGCGAAGGGGAATACGTGACCCGTCCGGAGCAGTCACTCCTAGCGCCGCAATCGTCTCCACATCGGTACGCCGATCATCCGGAAATCGCACCATGATCGGGAATCGCCATTGCCCTTCGAAGACCTCCCCTGCGGCAATCCCGCCACCGACGGCTTCGATCACTTCCGTAATCTCAGCCACGTTGATTCCGTGGCGTGCGATCTTGGTACGGTCGATGTCGATCTTCAAATAGTAGAGGCCAGACACCTGCTCGACCCGAAGGTCAGCCATGCCGCGCACCTGCCGCAATACTCGGGCGATCTCATCCGCCTTCACCCGCAACGTCTCGAGGTCATCGCCGAACAGTTTGACGGCAACCTGGGAGCGAACCCCCGACACCAATTCATCGACGCGCATGGCGATCGGCTGAGATAACCCGAACGCGATACCGGGGACTTGCTCCAGTCGCCGACGAATCTGCTCTTCGATTTCGGCTTTGGACTGTGCTTGCCACTCAGAGTCGGGCTTGAGCAAGACATACATATCGCTGAGTTCCATCCCCATCGGATCGGTCCCCAGTTCATTGGCTCCCGTGCGCGACACCACGGAGCGTACGTCCGGTATCTCCAGCAACACCCGTTCAACGTCCCCTGAAATTTTCAGCGATTCGGTCAGACTGATGCTCGGGAGCCGCATCATATTCACCACGACCGTCCCTTCGTCCATGACCGGTACGAATTCTCGGCCGATGAACGGGACCAGGGCCACCCCGCCGACGAGCAAGCAGACCGCCGCAAGCACGACCAGACGGGTTCTTCGGATCGCCCCCTCCAACAGCCGGCGATACCGCCCCCGGACACGCTCCAATAGACGTCCACCTTCGGTCGCAGGACGAGGCTTCATCAGCATCGCCGCCAGTACAGGAACCACCGTCATAGAAAGGACCAAGGAACTCAGGAGGGCGATCACCACCGTCAGGGCCAGCGGAATGAACATCTTGCCTTCCATTCCTTGGAGAGCCAGGAGCGGGACAAAGGTC
>CAZGYZ010000401.1:0-2313 GCA_964530675.1 uncultured Nitrospira sp.
CACTCTTGTCCAAAATAAGTTCTTAAAATGCCTCCGGCTTGTGAGTAGGATGGGTTGTTCACCGACACCCGTCTGCGGCGTTGCCACGCCGTGTCACCCACAAGCCGGAGGTGTTTTATGGTAGCCGTTGCCAGTTGCTTTGCGCAAATCCTGTCTCTGATCGACCGCGCGGGATTCGCACGTGCCGTGCGGCAGCACCAGGCCGAGCGCGCGGCCAAGGGGTTCAGCTGCTGGGATCATTTCGTCGCCATGCTGTTCTGTCAGATGGGGAGCGCCCACTCCCTCCGCGAGATTTGTGGGGGGCTGGCCACGGCCCTCGGCAAACTGGTGCACCTCGGCGTGCGCCGGACCCCCACCCGTTCCACGTTGGCGTATGCCAATGCCCATCGGCCCTGGCAGGTGTACGAAACCCTCTTCTATCAGGTGCTCACCCGGTGTCAGGCGGTGGCGGCTTTGAAGCGACGGCGATTCCGATTCAAGCATCCGCTCCGAACCCTGGATACGACGATCATCGAGTTGTGTGCCACGGTCTTCGACTGGGCTCGGTTTCAGCGAACGAAGGGAGCCATCAAGCTCCATCTCCAGCTCGATCACCAAGGCTGCTTGCCCTGTTGGGCGCTCGTGACCGACGGCGACGTCAACGATGTCCGTGTCGCGCAGCAACTGACGTTTGCGCCAGGCACCATCGTCGCGATCGATCGCGGCTACCTGGACTACGCCCTGTATCAGCGCTGGACCACGACCGGGGTGTGGTTTGTCACACGCCCGCGGACCAATATGTTGTATGCGGTCTTGGACCAGCGCCCCGTGCCCAGCCGGAATGCCGTGCTCGCCGACGAAGTGATTCGCTTGACCGGCCCCCATGCTGCAGATCGATGTACTGCCCCGCTCCGGCAGGTGACGATCTGGGACGAGACGCAGCAACGGACGCTCACGTTCCTGACCAACATTCTGCACCTCGCCGCCAGCACGATTGCGGCCATCTATAAGGAGCGGTGGCAGATCGAGTTGCTCTTTAAGGCCTTGAAGCAACACCTCCGGATCAAAACCTTCGTCGGCACGACTGAGAATGCGGTGCAGATCCAAATCTGGATCGCCCTGCTCGCGATGGTGCTGCTGAAATTCCTGCAGCTGCAGTCCACCTGGCCGTGGAGTCTCTCGAACCTCGCGGCCTTGCTCCGCTTCAACCTGTTGACCTATCGGGATCTTTGGATCTGGCTCAATGCGCCTTTTAGATGTCCGGCCATCACCCCGATGCCCATGCAAGCGACGCTCTTCGCCACGTGATTTTGGACAGCAGCCGAGGCAACCTCATCCGAAAACCTGAGCTCCAGCCGTCTCATACACAGCATTGACGCAGGGAGGATCCTGAAGGACAGATTATTTTGGACAGCAGTGGCTTAGCGGCCTTAAATTACTTGAGGAACGAGAGGGGTATGGCTCGCAGGCCCAGAAGGGCGACTGCGTCGTCTACAGCAGCAGAATATACTTAAACAAAGGCGACGAGGTTCCGCTGAATGCGAAACAGGTGGAGCATCTTCCGAAAGACATGATTCGAGTCGAAGGAGGCGTCACCTTTGTCGACCACAAGACCCTGCTCGGGAGCCGTCAGACAATGGCCGGTGTGGAGCATGCCTTAATGGGTATGAAAGTCGAAGGTTATCGGAAGGTGCGCATCAGCCCTCATCTGGCCTACAGAGACAAAGGTATTCCGGACCTGATTCCTCCCGACGCGGTGTTGATTGTGGAGTTGTGGTTGCGGCGGATTTCTTCGAATGATGGAGCGCGTTGATGAAGTTGGTTGGAATAATTGTTTTGACGAGCTGCATTTTTCTCGGCTTATCCAATCTTGCCCAAGCTGAGGTGATGGATAAGGAACCTACTGCGTTGTGGAATTGGGCGTGGGCAGCTCTTGCTGGCATTTCTGCAATTGCAGCCTGGCACTGGCGGTGGTGGGCTGGGGTGCCAGTAACTCTACTTGGTTTCTTGGGTTTCTGGGTCGTTCATCTTGAGCTTCAAGACCCGTTCGTTGGTCCAGACATTCGAATCGAAGCTGGAGCCAGCTATGTCACACAGTTCTACGCCGGTGGAGTGATCTGGTTAGTATTGAACGCGATTGGTGTATTCGTTTGGATTAATAGGGGGCGAACTCAGCGGTAGTTTGCCGGATAACTACGAGTTTGAGCAGGGAACGTGACACCTATGAAACAGCTAGCCCCTTGCCCCTCCAGTCCCAACTCCGTCTCCATCCTAACCAAGGACGAGAGCCATGCCATCGGCCGTTTTGCTGACGGCTCTATATGAGGAGCGGAT
>CAZGYZ010000402.1:0-2304 GCA_964530675.1 uncultured Nitrospira sp.
TAAGCCGGCTGACCAGGAGCTTCTCCTCCGCGCCGCGCCGACAACGCCCCCGTTGCCGCTGCTCCGACAGAGCACGCGCTTCCATCTCCGCGTCCTCGCCCTGCCAGTGCCTATACTCGTGCGGCCTCGACACTGATGAGTCCTTTCTGCGCACGCTTGTAGAAGAGCAACTCCAGCGCGAAACCCCACAGGACACGCGTGCCCAACATGCGATTGGACATGCCATACGGGATCGGGATACCAGGCGGTTTGAAAAACGAATCGATCCAGATCAGCGCTGTCGCAATGATGGAGAAGTCAATGAGATCATGTTTGCGTGGAGAGAAAAATGTCAGCAGCAAGGGAACGATATAGAGGACCTGGATCGCCCAGAGCGCAACACGCATAGCAAGACTGTCGACAACCTTCATGCGATCGATCCCAGCCTGAGTCAGAATTGTTCGTCGACAAACCCGTCTAGACGATCAGAAGGAGAGGTCACTCTCCGGACTGTGGCTTGCCTTCGATTTCGGCGAGCTTACGATACAGCGTTTTGCGGTCGATGCCAAGAGCGTGGGCGGCCTGGTATTTGTTTCCACCTGTCTTCTCGAGAATCTTGAGGATATATTCTTTCTCCACTTCGTCCAGCCGCAGGGTCCGTTCAGCTGCGTCATCGAGCACACGCCGATCGCCACGTGCCCCCTGAATCGTCGCCGGGAGATCGTCAGGAACGATCTTTTCGCTTCGGCTGAGCGTGACGGCCCGCTCGATCACATTCTCCAATTCCCGCACGTTGCCGGGCCAGGCGTAATCCACCAACATCGCCAGCGCGGATTCGCTTACCCCCTGCATCTGTTTCCCGCGAGAGGCTGCACACTTCTTCATGAACGCATCCACGAGCAGCGGGACATCCTCGCGGCGCTCGCGCAAGGGGGGCAGGCGTAGTTCAATCACGTTAAGCCGGTAATACAAATCCTCCCGGAAACGCTTTGCCTTGACCTCTTCCGTCAAATGCAGGTTCGTCGCCGCAATGATGCGTACATCGACGGGGGTCGGTCTGTTGGCCCCCACGCGGCGAATCTCTTTCTCCTGGATCGCGCGCAGGATCTTGGCCTGCAGCATCAGCGGCAGTTCGCTGATCTCGTCGAGGAACAGCGTGCCTTTCTGGGCCTCTTCGAAGAGGCCCCGCTTGTCCGCTTTCGCATCGGTGAAGGCGCCTCGCATATGGCCGAACAGCTCGCTTTCAAGCAGCTGCTCCGGAATGGCGGCACAGTTGACGGGAATAAACGGAGCATCCCGGCGATCGCTATTGTAATGGATCGCCTTGGCCACCAACTCCTTGCCGGTTCCGCTCTCGCCGGTGATCAAGAGATTCGTCGGACTGTCGGCCACGCGCCGGATCAGATCGAATATCTCCTGCATCGGTTTGCTCTTGCCGATGATCTGATGAAAGCTGTACTCCTTGTGGACCTCGCGCCTGAGCCTATTCACCTCACGCCGTAACGATGCTTCACGAATGGACCGTTCCACGACACGAACCAACTCATCGTTTTTCACCGGCTTGGTCAGGTAGTCACTGGCGCCCCGCTTCATAGCCTCGACCGCGGTGTCCACCGTCCCGAAGGCGGTCATGAGTATGACCCCGATGTCAGGATAGAGCCTCTTGATCTCCATCAGCAACTCCGTCCCCGGCATCCCTTTCATCCGCAAATCCGTCACCACGACGGCATAGTCTTGCTCGGCCAGCAGCTTTAAGGCCTCTTGCCCACTTCCTGCTGTCATAACCTGATGTCCACGATCCTTGAGCACATCGTGGACCAGTTCTCGCATTTCAGCATCGTCATCGACTACGAGAATTGCGCCCCAGTCTTCAGTCATGCTGCACTCCTTCCCAATCGTGTTTATTTGGTTTGTTTGGTTTATCTTGTTTTTTTGGTTGGACCTGACCGCGCAGATTAACCAGATAAACAAAACAGACTAAATGAACCAAACAAACCATTAGATGAGAGGCTAGCCCTTTGCCCTAGAATGGGTCAAGGCTGTTCTGTCGCGAAAAGCTACAGATAGCCTTCCCGTTTGGGGAGGAACGCCTCACTATTTGCCTATTATTGATGGTTCATCTGACTAATGGGCATGGTTGTGCAAAGGTGGGACCGTGTTTCTGCGGACGATTGTGACTTATCTCAAAGTGGCGCCCACCTTCAATAACATGAATCATCCCCTGCTCTTCTGTCAGATCAGATTCTCAGACGATCACGTCGCGCCGATAGACCGTTTTCGTTTTATGTCCTGTCAACTTCATGCGCTATTTCCCCGCACGGCTCT
>CAZGYZ010000403.1:0-2296 GCA_964530675.1 uncultured Nitrospira sp.
GCCTTCTCGTGCTCCAAGCTTTCCTGCAGGATATCTCCCACATCATGCTTCTCGGTTTCCAAGAGTGTCCCGATTTTCAACGAGGGGTGGCCGCCGAGTAAGGTGACCAGTTCCCCTGCTTTATATGCATGGGCAAGGCTCTCATCAGCATTACTCTTCAGCCAAGACACAATAGGAATGCGGTTATAGCCATAGATCATGAGGGAGTAATGCGTATAGCGTACAACTCCAGCCAACTCATGCTCCATAATTTTGTTGAGAATCCCAACCGCGCGTTTCGTGTCTTGATCGTTCATCAGATGCCTCCTGTTAGTATCACTGTCCCGACTGAAGAAGCTGCGAATGGCACGTCTGCTGTGTCCGGCCTTTACAGCATGGCACACCACCGTCAGCGATTCGTTGGGAGCCAAGTCTACTGGAAAGCCTGATGCGTATCCACCTCGTTCTATTCCTAGAGTAGCCCTTGTCTTTTTGTTGTCCTTACCTTATAGATTGAGCAGAGTCACGAGCTGAACAATCGTCAGCTTCCGTCACTGCCCCTCTCGTAGCTGCAGAGGAGTGCCTTCTATGAAAATGCTGTTGATCGTCTTTCGTCAGTCGATGGTAGAACACATCCATGCACTGCTGAAAGAATATGACGTCAACGCGTTTACTGAACTGCACAATGTAGCCGGCAGGGGGGAGACCGGACCCAACGTTCAGTTCTTCCTGTCACCGGGCCCCAACTGCATGATCCTCACAGCGGTATCAGAACAGCTTGCCTACCGCCTCATCGATGGGTTCACGCGCTTGAAAGCGGAAGAAGGGATACGACAACAAGACAATACCTTCCCTCTTCATGTATTCCTCCTCCCCTGTGAGCAAGTGGTCTAGCCCGCATGATTCATGAGCACTTCTGCTGCGATCGCCGATCCGCTGCCGCACGCTGTGGGGTGAAAGCGAATCCGATGCCGTTGCATGTTCTAACCAGCACGCCGCCCTTTGGCACCTCTGGCTGGGCGCCCTGTTGAATCGCTAAGCTCCTCGAGCAACTTCCGACCTCGTGCTCTCATCGCTGGTGTCCCGCGTACCGTCAGCTTCTGCAACTGCCGCAGGACGGCAGGGCGAAGCTCGGGGGCTTGCGTCGTGAGATCGGCCAATGCTTGCATGGCGAAGGTCTTCACAATGCTGCTGGAGTCACACAGGTAACCCGTGAGGATGTCACAGACCTCTTGCCGTTCGCGTGCGTTCCACCGAAGGCGAGGCAGCATTTGGGCGACGTGCCAGCGCACTTCTTTCTGCTCGCAGCGAGCGAGTTCGCCAACGAGTGTGGCTCGGTAGGGACGCAGGTATTCCGGATGGATCGCCGAAATCTTTTCAACGGCGTCAGCGGCCCGGGCCCGCACGACCGGATCATCGAAGGAAAGGCCGGCAAACAGATCACTGAACAGCTTCCGCTCGGCGAGCACCTCAGCAACGACCTCGTTGGACCGGCCAATCGACCGGCGATCATCGCCTTCGAGCTTGCGCAAGATTTTCGGTGTACTCATATCAAACGATATCTCGTCGAGGGCCAAGTCTGTCGAATCTCCGCCGCCTGCCGGTCGGCCGTCACGTGCTCCCGGAGTATCCCCTTCACATCACGCTCGGCAGAACAACCTTCGCATCCGAGAGGCCCAAGACGAGATGCAATCGCTTCAGGGCTTTCTGCTCAAGGCCGCCGCGCGCGGACGATTCAACCGGAGATGGGGGACTCTTTGGATTTTCCCATACCTCGTCTTAAGAATTCTTCCCGCCCGTCCGATAACGCTGGCAAAGGACGTAGCCGCTCGGCACACACTAAAAACCAGATGACTATCCCAGTCATGAAAATTGCCCCCTCCATTGAACGGGCATCGCCCGCCCGACCGCTCACGGTTGGAAATATCATGTCGCGACGGGTGATAACCGTCACCATGGATGACAACCTGGCCAAAGCCCAAGAGCTGTTTCACGAATTTCGGTTTCACCACCTGCTCGTGCTGGAACACCGGCAGCTAGTCGGCGTGATCTCTGATCGAGACCTGCTCAAAGCCATCAGCCCCAACATCGGCACCTTATCGGAGACCGACCGAGATCGGGCCACCCTCAACAAACGGGCGCATCAGATCATGAGCCGGAATCCGGTTACGGTGAAGATCGGCACTCCCATTGAGACGGCCGCCAGACTGTTGATTGAGAAAAGGGTGTCCTGTCTGCCAATTATCAACGATGGGAATGCGCTCGAAGGCATTCTCAGTTGGAAAGATATCCTGAAAGCCTTGCTTCCTCCTGACTC
>CAZGYZ010000404.1:0-2286 GCA_964530675.1 uncultured Nitrospira sp.
TGGCCATGCACGACAATCTTTTCAAGGCGCAGTTGTTTCGATTCATCGATGTGCTGCCCTCGGTCACAGACGATGAACAGGTGGTCGCCCTGGCTCGCGAGTATCTAGGCGAAGGAGAGTCCGCGCTCTTCGGCACCCACTGGGGACTCAAAGCCCTTTCCGCCACCAGCTTGGGGGCTCGGCTCAGCGGCAAGGCGATCAGAAGCCAGGTCGAACATATGGCTCGCACCTTTATTGCTGGAGCGACGGTCGAAGAAGCAGCGCCACGGTTGACCGATCTGTGGCAACAGGGACGGGCCTGGTCGGTCGACTTGTTGGGCGAGGCCACCATCAGCGATCGTGAAGCTGATCGATACCGTGACCGCTGTGTGGAAGCTCTCACCCTGCTCGCACGAAAGGCGGCATCTTGGCCATCCCAATCGCTACTAGAACGGGACCATCTCGGACCGATACCACGGATCCAGCTTTCCATCAAAATATCCGCCCTCTCTCCTCATCTCGACCCGATCGATCCTGAAGGAAGCTACTGTTCCGTGGCGGCAAGACTCCGACCCATCCTCGATTTGGCAATGCGCCTCCCAGCTTCGTTGATTTTCGACATGGAACAAGCAGAGACAAAATCCTTGCTGGTGGAGATCTTCACTAGGCTCTTCGCAGAACCTGCTTACAAGGACTATCCCTATGCAGGGCTCGCATTGCAGGCCTACCATCGGGAGACCGCACGAGATATTGAAAGACTCCTGGCCTGGGTTCGTCAGCGTGGGGCTCCCATCTCGATCAGATTGGTGAAAGGCGCCTACTGGGATTCGGACACGATCCGTTACCGGCAACGAGGCTGGCCTATTCCTCTCTTTGAACACAAAGTTGAGACGGATGCCAACTATGAGTCCCTCGCCTCTCTCCTGCTATCCCAGTCGGCACTGATTCGACCAGCCTTCGGCACACACAATCTCCGTACGCTGGCCTATATCGAGGCGGTTGCTGAGTCACTCAGGCTCCCTTCCGAGACCTGGGAATATCAGATGATCTTTGGCATGGCCGAACCCTTTCAGCACGCGGTCATGCAGTACGGCCGGCGATTACGGCTCTATACTCCGGTGGGCGATTTGCTCCCAGGCATGGCCTATCTTGTACGACGATTATTGGAAAACACTTCGAATGAATCATTCCTCCGCAAGGAGTACGTCGAATCCCAATCATTGAACCGGCTGTTGGCTCCACCGGTTTTAGATGGACTGAGCGAAAAGCAGCCCCTCCTGTCCCAACCGGCCTGTACGGAGGAGTTTCATAATGAACCGCAGAGGGATTTTGCTCAGGCCGACAACCGCACAGCAATGCAGCAGGCCCTCGTGACCGTACGGTCGCAACTGGGCCGAGAGTGGAATTCGTCGTCCGGGGAGCAGCGCCTGACAGGGCCGCTCATTGAGTCCCGTAATCCTGGACGTCCGGGTGAAATCGTAGGCCGGTTGTTAAGTGCGAGTTCAAAGGATGTCGCACAGTCAATGCGCTTGGCGGTTCAGGCATGGGAATCCTGGCGCGACACGACCATGGAACGACGCGTGGACATCATGCGTGCTGCTGCTTCAATCATGAGGACCAGACGCAATGAGTTGGCTGCATGGGAGATATTCGAATGTGGAAAGCCCTGGCGGGAGGCGGATGCGGACATCACAGAGGCGATCGACTTTCTGGAATTTTATGCGGCAGACTGGCGCAGGCTCGCTCCCCCGAAACGGTTAGGACAGGTGCCCGGAGAACTGAACCAGCGTCAATATAGCCCTCGCGGGGTGACGGCCGTCATCGCCCCGTGGAATTTTCCGCTGGCGATTCCTACCGGCATGGTGTCGGCGGCGCTCGTGACAGGGAATCCCGTGATCTTCAAACCATCCGAGCGCTCGCCAATGATGGGGCACTGGCTCACAGAGATCTTGTATGAGGCTGGTGTGCCGGGAAAGATTCTCTGTTGCCTGTCGGGCGGACCAGACATCGGACGTGCGCTGGCACACCATCCCGACATTGCCACGATTGCCTTTACCGGCTCGAAGGATGTGGGGCTCAGTCTGCTGAAAGACGCAGGCACGCTGATACCAGGGCAACAGATGGTTAAGCGTGTGTTGGCAGAAATGGGAGGCAAGAATGCGATCATCGTGGATGAGACGGCGGATCTCGATGATGCGATCACCGGCGTGGTCTCGTCCTTCACCGGCTATGCGGGGCAGAAATGTTCCGCCTGCTCGCGGGCGATAGTGCATGCGGCGATCTACGATAGTTTTCTGGATCGTCTCA
>CAZGYZ010000405.1:0-2277 GCA_964530675.1 uncultured Nitrospira sp.
CGGCCCAGTTTTCATCTCTACGCGATCGGAGAGAACGGGCAAGGCCTTGAACGGCTTACGTTCGATGGACAATTCAATAGTTTTCCCATGTTCTCTCCAGATGGTACCAGGCTGGTTTGGGTATCGGATCGCCAGGCCAAAGTCCCTGGTGAATTCAATGTTTTTCTCGCCGACTGGGTGCCTTAAGACGGTGATGAGTGATCAGTGATGGGTGATCACATAAGCCAAGACCGTGACCCTGTCTCGATTGCCCCTCACTCCTCACTCCTCACCCCTCACGTATCTGTACGGTTGCGTAGTCTTGTACCGCTGCTTTTTTCATGTGCCGCTCTCATCCTTACGTTTGTGGGATTATTTGAGTGGGATGTACCGCTGACCAGGTTTGTCCGCTCCCTCTACCCCCCGCCCGGCTCTGAACCCAACCCCTGGCTGATCCAGTTCAGCAATATCGGTGACCGCCTGGGCAAGGGAGAGTCTCTGGTGATCCTGAGCCTCGCGCTGCTGGCGGTTGGGTATGGATTGAAACATCCGCAGTGGAAAGATGCAGGCTGGCAGAGTCTCATTGCGCACGGTCTTGCCGCACTGAGCGCCAATATTTTGAAACATGCCATCGGTCGCCCTCGCCCAAAGTTCATGCATGCCGGCAACATCGAACTCTCTCCAGTCAGCGGAAGCGGATGGGACTCATTCCCGTCCGGGCATGCGGCGGCAGCGTTCGCGGTTGCAACCCTGTTGGCAGTAAGGTTCCCGCGAGTGAGATGGCCCATTCTTGCTGTGGCAGTGGCCATTGCCGCCAGCCGAGTCATTCGCGGATCTCACTATCTGACTGATGTGGCCGGAGGAACGGCTCTCGGCTGTATCATGGGGATGGTTGCAGCCTATTCCTGGCGTGAATGGCGTCCTGCGATTGGAATGGCGGTCTGTCGGATGACGCCATTTTTCGTGGCGACGCTCGCATTCGTCTGGACGATCGTGCATCTCCCGTCGGAAGCTTGGCCGTTCCAGCAGCTTGTGTGGGGCGGTCTGTTGCTCGCCCTGGCAGGACTCGTGGGCCATATCTTATGGAGGGTGCGATGGTCACGGTGTCCGGCTTGGCTGTCCGGTTCACTGGCTCGCGGGCTCGTGGGATTGGGGTTAGGGATGACGACCGGCTCTCCCTTTGTCACGGTCATCGTGTTGCTTGTCTGTGTTGCCCATTGGGTGGATGGTCTCCTTGGTCAGGTCGAGTCCATGGCCGAGGGTCATCTGGGGGCATGGCCAGCCATGGCGGAAGGCCTGTTCGTCGCAGCGACGCTGCTGGTGCTGGTGGCGAGCTATGCCTTGAAAGGTATTGTGCCGATGTAAGCGCGAAGCGCGAGGTCAGAAGTTCGAAGTTCATGGTTCGAAGTTCCGAAAACCTCGAACTTCGGACCTCGAACTCTCCCGCGTCTAACCGATCAATGGCCAAGAATGGTGGGCGGCGCTGGAGGCGGAGTGGCGCCTTCTGGAATCGTCACCATCGGTTGGTTGGCCAGTAACACGTAGCCGTAGCGTTTCAAGATGGGAACCAGTCCATTTGCTTCCGCCGGCAACTTCGATTGTGCGCTCTCCGGCAAGAGAATCATCACTTTCTTCGACTCTTTCAGGGCCGCCCGTATCTTGTCCTCTTCCCCAAAGGGGACGAAGAGCGTCTTGCGTTTCGCGTAAAACACGGACGATGGTCTTACGGTGCCATAGGCAATGAATTGATCCTGGCGATCCAAGTTCAGTCCTGCGGCATAGGCGAGTTCCTGGGGTGGCGCGATCACATATCGATTGATGTGCGGAAATGTGATTACGATGACAATCAGAACCAGACCGGCCAAGGTTCCCCCAGCTGCCCAGAAGGCTCCTCCGCGCCGTTCGTCATTCAATCCAAGATATCCCACCAACGTCATCCCGAGTAACAACAGGGCTGCAATCAGATAGGGACCGCTGCCGAGATCTACCTGCCCGGCCAAGGGGAACTCCCGCACCATCTTGAAGGCGTAGGTTGTGTAGAGGGTGGGGAGGCAGGCAAAACCGATTGCCAAGAGATACCCCACTCCCATCATGAGATGTATGGACCCCCGAATCCCTTTCGTCGTCGGATCACTCAGGCACCGGGACCAGTACGAGGCTGTCAACAGGGCGGCGGCAGGAAACAATGGACCGATATAGTGGGGAAGGCGGGTTGCAGAGGCCGTGAAGAACACGAGGGTGCCTACAAGCCATAGAGCGGCAAAGAGGTCAAGTTCTCGAGTCGGGGTAGTGGGATAA
>CAZGYZ010000406.1:0-2262 GCA_964530675.1 uncultured Nitrospira sp.
TCCAGGAGGATTGCTGCATGGAGCTCTACGAGTCTCTGTTCATTATTCGTGCGTCTGTCTCCGATCAGGAGACCACTGCCTTGATCGAGAAGATGAAGGCAGTAGCAGAAAAGACAGGCGCGCAGTTCATCAAATCAGAAAACTGGGGCAAGAAGAAGCTTGCCTACGAGGTGAAGCGGGAGCGCAAGGGCACGTACGCCTACTTCTACTTCAGAGCGCCGAACATCACGGTCGGCGAATTAGAGCGGTCCTATCGGTTGGAAGACACGATTATCAAGTTTTTGACGGTCCACCTTAAAAAAGAATTGGTGCCGCCACGGCCGCTCGAGACATCATCAGAGGAGTTTGCCGGTGGCCGGGTTTAATAAAGTCATTCTCCTCGGGAACCTCACGCGGAATCCTGAGCTGCGGTATACGCCGAACGGGACGCCGGTGGCCAGTTTAGGCCTCGCGGTCAGTCGGCGGTACAAGCAGGGTGATGAATTGAAAGAAGAGGTCTGCTTTGTCGACATTGTCGTCTTTGGCAAGCAGGCGGAACATTGCGGGCAGTATCTCAGCAAGGGGAACGGAATCATTGTCGATGGGCGGCTGCAGCAGCGCCGATGGGAAACGGAAGACGGCCAGAAGCGCAGCAAGCATGAGGTGGTGGCCCAAACGGTGACGTTCATGCCTAAACGCCAGGATGGCGGTGGCAGCGGCGGCGGGGCTGAAGCGCCTGTGCACGACGATGCAGGGTATGAACCCGACGAGCATGTATAAATAGGCTGAGGCCAAGGGGTAAGGTTGAGCAAAGTCCCAACTTTTTGTTCTCAGCCTCAACCTGAGCCTTAACCTTCCATTAACGCTGGCGAACTTTTTCAGCATCCTGCTAACAAATAGGGAGACGGTTTATGGAGCGTGAACAGCAACAAGGCGGAGACCGAGACGGCGGCGGTGGCGGACGGTTTTTTCAACGCAGACGGCCTTGCAGGTTTTGCATCGACAAAGGGTCGATCGACTTTAAAGATGTCGGGCTGCTGAGAAACTTCTTAACTGAGCGGGGTCGGATTGTTCCTCGGCGCATCTCCGGTAATTGCATGAGGCATCAGCGCGAATTGACGGCCGCTGTCAAGCGGGCTCGGCACATTGCGCTCATCAGTTTCGCGGAAGAGCGATAACCTCACGTTGGGAATGGGAATGCAGGTAGGCGCCACGATGGAACTGCTCAGGCCGCTGCTGGCTGACATCACTGTCGATGGGCTCTCGCTGGTCGGCGAGGTCACGGCTGAAGAGCTCGGCCTCACCGAGGATGATGTCGTCCTCCAGGGACCGCTGGCTGTGAGTCTGGACCTGACCAACATCGAGGGGTTGGTTGCCGTGACTGGTGTGCTGGAAGGCACGATCCTCCGCGAATGTGTGCGGTGCTTGAAGGAATATGAAGATCCTCTGGCTTTTTCTGTACGGGCGGCCTTTGTCCCGGAGCCCAAGTCATCGCCTCGTCATCCGAAGCGAGTCGATCCCAGAAAGGCGCGCGCGGAGGTCGTGGAGACTGAGCCAGAAGAGGAGCCGGACGATCAGTATCAATACCAGGGCAATCAGCTGGAGCTGGCTCCCATGTTGCGAGAACACGTGATTCTGTCGGCGCCGATGCAGCCGCTCTGTAATAACGATTGTTTGGGGCTCTGTGCGCAATGTGGGAAAAATTTGAATGAGGGGCCCTGTCACTGTGCTGTGGAACCGCCAATTCCGGCATTTCGGGTGGTCCAGAGCATGAAACGTAAGACCGGCGGATCGTCAGATTCGTAGCAAGACCGTCAGCTATCGAAAGTGAGAAGGAGTTGCCATGCCGAATCCGAAACATAAACATTCACGGGAACGCCGCGACAAGCGGCGCACACAGAAACTGCGCATTACCCCGCCGGGCATGTCCGTCTGTCCACAGTGCCACGAGATCAAGCTGCCTCATTACACCTGCTTGAATTGCGGAACGTATAAGGGCAAGGCGGTCATCCAGGTCGAAGAAACCTAATCAGGTTCGTGACAGGGTCAGCGGCTGCGCTTGGTGGTTCCACGGATCACGACGGGATGATGTCTGTTTGCCTGTTGCGTCAATCGTTCCACTGCTCTAAACTCCTCCTGCATGTCGCGGGATAATTACCGATTTCCTTTCCCGACCGCGCGATACGTCATCATTCGATGAGTACTCAGCTCTATGAAGATCGCGCTTGATGTCATGGGCGGTGACCATGGACCGGCCCCGGCCATTGAGGGGGCTCTCCAGGC
>CAZGYZ010000407.1:0-2252 GCA_964530675.1 uncultured Nitrospira sp.
AAAACACTCCGCGAGAGCGCGGTGCAAGCGGATCGGATGAAACAATCCTCACCTACGCTGGACAGGCAAGCCCCCGCCAACATCATGGTCTCTACCCTGATGCGTCGATTGGATGAAGTCGTCACAGCCCATGGCGACTATATGATGAATCAGCTGACGCGTAATGGCATCACCTTGTTCCACGGCCGAGCCCAATTTCTCAGCGACAGCCTGATCGAGATGCTCACGGTCGATGGCATAAAACAAACACTCACCGCCGACACGATCGTCATTGCCACAGGATCCAGACCCCGCGCACCGGTCGAGATACCGATCGATCATGAACATATTCTCGACAGCGACTCGATTCTCTCGATGATCTACTTGCCGCGCTCCCTTACCGTACTAGGCGGCGGCATCATTGCATTGGAATATGCGTCGATCTTCTCCGCACTCGGCGTACAGGTCACCATCATCGATCGGGCTGATCGCCCGCTTCAGTTTTTCGATGCAGAACTCGTGCGAACATTTGTGCAAAGCTTTGAGCAAAAAGGCGGCTGTTATTGTGGGGGACAATCCATCAAAGAGGTTCGGTGGGATGGCATCTCTCAGGTCGTAGCGACACTCCAAAACGGGCAGGTATTCACGAGCGATAAGATGCTCGTGGCCTTGGGACGGCAGGCAAATATCGAAGACCTCAATCTCAGCGCTGCAGGCTTGACCGTCACCGAAAAGGGAACACTGGCTGTCAACGAACATTGCCAGACGGCTATTTCACATATTTACGGCGTCGGCGATCTGATCGGCCCCCCTGGTCTGGCCTCCTCCGCCATGGAGCAGGGCCGGCGTGCCGTATGCCATGCCTTGGGTCTCCCTGAAGGGCAGTCAGCCGACATCATTCCTGTCGGAGTGTACACCATCCCCGAGATGGCCAGCATCGGGCTCGATGAAGCGGCGGCTCGGAAACGCTATCGAGAGGTCATGATTGGCAGAGCGAAGTTCAGCGAAATAGCCCGCGGCCAGATCTCGGATATTCGCAACGGGTTACTGAAGATGGTGGCCGATCCGACAGGCGAACGCCTCCTGGGCGTCCAAATTGTCGGAGAAGGCGCGACGGAACTGATCCATCTCGGTCAGATGGCACTTCAACATGCGGCCACGGTCGACTCATTCGTTGAAAACATCTTCAACTTCCCGACGCTGGCTGAAACCTATCGCGTCGCAGCGCTCGATATCGTGGGCCAACGCCGAAAACGTCTGGCCTCAGCCGCCGCCTGAAACAAGCGAGACTGGCGGGAAAGGCGCGAAAAGCGGGACAGGTGGGTGATCGAAAGGCTGAAGTGTTCGGAACTTCGAGCCCCGACCTTCAGCCTTCGGCCTTCAGTCTTCAGCCTTCTGCCCTGCCGACAATCCCACTGCAAGAAAACGTTCGTCGATCACGCCGAGTATATGCCGTTGAAGCTCATCACGAATCGGCGCGAAACTCTCATCGTGGAGATACCGATTGACCGTGGGAGGCAGCCGACGCCGCCAGGCCTGGGCCGCCTGTCTCGCACCATCGGCAGCTAGTCCTCCATGAACAAGAATGGTACGGACTTCATGCTCAAAAAACCCCACATGGCCTTCTTCATCTTCCAAAATCGAGGTCAGATCAGGCCGCAAACCGACTAACAGCCTTGCGAACTCTAATCCCACCGTTTCGTACCCATAGAGATGCACGGCAAGAACCCTCCATTGACTTGGCATACGAGGGAGAGCCGTCTTACCGTGTGAATTCATACCCAGCAGCAGCTCAAACTGTTTGAGATGCTGCGCCTCTTCTTCCTCATGGCGGCGCAAGAACTGCAGCACCCCAGGTGGAACATCCTGCGCCTGCGCAGCTCGTACTGCCCACAAGGCCATAGCCTCCGCCTTGAGGAATTGCTCCAGAATCGCCCGTTCACAGGAAGAAGGTAGCGGATGTATCATGCGCTGAGTCTACTGGAACGATGGGACAGAACCAACCTGTAAGTAGCGGAACTGCCTCTCGCGAGACGGACGAGACTGGCGGGAAAGCGCGACGGGTGAGACGGACGACTATTCGATGTCCGAAGTTTGAGGCTCTCGGAACTTCGAGTCACGCTTTTCCCGCCAGTCTCGCCTGTCCCGCTCGTCGCACGCCATGAGTAATGCGGGCTAGACACTCTCCAAACCATTCCTGTATCCTATCGGGATTGCGTACCATCCTTTCTGGCGGTGTAGCTCAGTTGGTAGAGCAGCGGACTCATAAGCCG
>CAZGYZ010000408.1:0-2251 GCA_964530675.1 uncultured Nitrospira sp.
ACGGCGGGCGGGTTTAGTATCGCCATAGGACCGATCTTCACAGCTACCAGATGGGGCATGGTCCGATTCAAAGCCGAGGATATGCCGGGCAATCTGATAGTGCTTCCCCACCCCAGCCAGCGCGAATCGCTTCGACGTAAACTCAATAACGGTGAGAAGATTGAAGTCGATGTCGCCATGACCGGCAGGCTTATTCCAGAAGAATCCATCGTCTATGATTTTTCCCATGACCAGGAGGGGCTCGGTATCATCATGCCGGTTGTGCGAATCGAGCGAATCGATTATCTAGCCCGCAGTATTCATGACGGTTTGTCACGAAATCGCTGAGCCGCGTCGCGAGATCGCCGACGAAGGTTCTTTATGTTCGCTCAGAAGAGCTAGGTAGGGATTCTGAACGATCGAAGTGCGCCATATCGCCGAAGTTCGAACAGACCGGATGGGCAGTGCCTGCATTGGTGCCAGCCCGCACAATCTGCGTCGTATTGAAGCCTGCCTCTGCGGCTGCATCTAATTCCGCCTCGATGTCCGACAGAAAGAGAATGTCTTTAGAGGAGAGGGTGAGTATCTGGCCAATGCGTCGGTAGGAAGCCGACTCGGTTTTTGCTCCTATGCTCGTATCGAAGAAGTTGGAAAACAGGCCTGTGAGATCGCCGTCGGTTGTATGTTCGACGAGTAGACGTTGTGCCTGTTCCGATCCCGAAGAATAAAGGGCTAGCCGGAGACCGTTTCTCCGCCAACGGTTGAGCACAGGAGCCACATCTTCATACAGACCGGGAGTAAAGGCGCCTGCTCGGTAGCCTTCATGCCAGATCATGCCTTGAATGGCCTTCAACCCCGGGTGTTTGCGGTCCTCTTCGATCCACCGACAGAGGATACCGGGGAGCTCTTCATAAGAGGGCCGTCGTCCAAGCTCCTGCACCACGGTATCCTGACAGGCTTCCGCCCATTGGCGAAGGGCCGGCACATCCTGTTGCTCTCGCAGGAAGGCTGCTAATCGATGCTTTGCATAGGGAAAGAGAACCTCGCGGACGAATGCCACGGAGATAATGGTCCCTTCGATATCCATGAGTACGCAGCGAATCATAGTCCGACGTTATCGATAGCGTTGTTCAATGCCGGATTCGGTGTATTGGGGCACCCAGCCGGCCTGGTTAGTGAAAACTCTGATCGCGCAGACGTTGGGGTGGGTGCCGAGATCGAACCAATGTTTCGTGTCGGCGGGAACAGAAACCAGATCCCCCTGCTCGCAGAACAAGGCGAATACCTCATCCTCTACGCCTTCCTTATGGAACCAGAACTGTCCTTGCCCCTCGACGAAGTAGCGGATCTCGTCTTCTGAATGGGTGTGCTCCCGTAGGAATTTTTCCCGGATGGCGGGAAGATTCGGCGTGTCGGGCGTGACGCGTACGACATCCGAAGTCTGATAACCATGTTTCTCCATGAAGGGCGTGAGCCACTGATTGCAGGCTGCCAGCACTTGTGTATCGGTCGCGTCGCTCGGAAGGCCGGTGTCTGTTGGCCATCGTTGGTAGAAGATTCCGCGCTGGTCGAGAAACAGGCGGATCGCCTGCTCATCGGCGAGCAGCATATTCTTGTCAGGCATTCGCAGGGTAGCCATGGCTTCGTACCTCCCGCTCACATTGCAAGAGAAACTCAAACACTTCCAGATGACGCTTCGCCGTTGCGATATCCTTTCCCCATACGTAGAGCCCGTGTCCGGCCAAGAGAAACCCATAGCAGGGTTGCGTACGCGGGAGACGGGTCTTGATGTGAGCGGCCAATGCCGGTATGTCTTGCGAGTTTGGAAACACCGGCAGGACAACCTCACAATCGTGAGTTTCAACCCCGTCGAAGCCTTTGAGCAATTCCCATCCAGAGAACTTCAGGCCATCGCATTCTCCGGCAGATCGGGACAGCAATGCTGCAGCCAACGAATGAGTATGCAACACTGCGCCGGTCCCCATTGCATGGTAGAGCATGACATGCAGGAGTGTTTCTGCAGAAGGTCTCAATGTACAGCCGTTCACTGGCACGCCAATCCGGTCGACGGCAAGAACCTGAGCGCGGTCGAAGCGTTCTTTATCCACTCCTGAACTGGTGATGGCGCAAAAGGCCGGCGCCGCATGTTCAGGCAATCGCACGCTGTAATTCGTGCTGGTTGCCGGAGCCCAGCCTTTGCGGGAGGCCCATTGGGCGATGTCGGCAAGCTGGTCGGCGAAGACCTTGAAATCATAAGTGTCGTCCATGGATG
>CAZGYZ010000409.1:0-2246 GCA_964530675.1 uncultured Nitrospira sp.
AGGTCCTCCGGGCTCCGCGCGCCGGTCTCGCGACGCGGCTCAGCGATTTCGCCACGAACCGTCATGAATAATGCGGGCTAGGCGAGCCCGTTGCCCACTTGAGAGGCCGACGGGATCTGACTGAGAACCTCCCTCTCCGCATCAAGCCAATCGTCGAGCGCAGATCCCTCCCGGTACCCTCGCTCACTGTAGAGATCATAGGCCCGTTTCGCGATCAAGCTCGGGAGGTCATCGCAGGGCGACAGCGGCAGTATGAGAAATTTCTGCGCCGCCGGCCCTTTGGGCTTCTGCTGCTGGGGAGGCTGTGCTTTCCTGTCCGGTTTTGTCGAGCGAATGCTGACTGATTTCATGTCTGATTCCTTCCTTGGGTTACACCGTCATGGGCAGTCCGCCCTTCGCGGCAGTTATAGGGAGGGGGACGAACGGATGATCGAGACAGGTTAAGGGAAAGGCCGGTCGCCGGTCGATCCGCCGAAGGGTTTCAGCAATCCGTTCCGGCTTGCCCCAGTCGCTCCAGAGCACACCGGTCAGTTCGATGACCGCCAGTTGTTCCGGGACGCGCTGCAGCAGGTCGGATGAGAAATTCTTGACAGGCATCTCCCGATAAATCGCATTGAGCGCGCGTCCCTCTTCTGACCCTCCGATGGTCAGGCTCAGCCGCACAAAGAGCGGCATCATTTCCGGCAGGCATTGCCACCCGAGTGTCCAGAGCAGGTCCACGTTGGCTGCGAATACAAGCGTATTCCAGAGTGCTCCTGTCCGTAATGCTGCGTCGGCCTCCGTAGCGCCGGGCTTTTCCAGGAACGCTCGGACAGCTTGCACCGGTTCGCCAGGCAGGTCGGCGATGGCCTGGCTGGATCCACCCATAGTCCAGTTCCAGACGATCCGGAGCTACGCCCAGCATTACCACACGATCAGGCCGTACTTCCGCGATTCGGACGGCACGGCGGACCGTTTCGAGGAACCGGTCTTCTGGATAGACGAAATGATCCGATGGATAGAGTACCACGGTCGCCCGCGGGGTCTTGGCGCGGATATAGGTCAGGGGCAAAAAAACGCCCGCCGCCGTGTCGCGGTTGGCTGGCTGAAAGAGAATCGTGCTACTTCCCCTGCCGTCCAGTTGCGTCAGCGCGTCGTGGCGATGGTTGTGCGCGACCACCGTGACCATGCGATCCGGCGGCGTCAGCTTTGTCGCCCGGTCCAGCGTGTGTTGGAACATGGAGCGCGTGCCGACGAACGAACAGTACTGTTTCGGTTTGGGACGGCCCAACCATCGATGCACCAGCGATCTCAGCCGCGTGCCTTCACCACCTGCCAAGATGATCGACCAGACCTGATCCGATGTGCTGTGTCGCCTCATATCCAGGTCCTCCCTGATTGTCCCATTCAAGAACCACTCATCGAGTCGTGCCTGTTCCCACACCGGCCGCCGGTAAGGTGATTGAGGCCCTGTCGGTGGTCTTGGGCGCGGCCGAGCCGACATATTATTTCGTGACTCCCTGTCCCGGTCTGCTGTCTGACGGGAGGTGTCAGGCAGGGTGGGGGGAGAGGAGTCGATGTACGAAGAGCCGACGAGCAGGGTCATGGCGACGTTCGGATCTTCCTGAAGTGCTGTTGCACTGTATCCCGGACCTTTCTAAAACACTCAGGGCAATAGGTGTGTGAGAGTGAGAAATCGGCGGGCTTCACGCCATCTGTTTTTCGATACGTTCGTGGCGTACCCAACGCTCACGATGAAGGGAAGATCTGGTCTCGTCTCGAATAAGGGTACAGACACAACAGACGGGAAGGAGCGACGGCGCCTCACGAGTTGTCTGAGCGAACAATCTTTCAAGAGACATATGCCGCATCTGATGTGCTCGCTTGGGCTTCAGGCCGGCATCACGTCGTGTGCTTCGATGGATCGACATGGTGCGAGCGAGAGGAAGTAGCGGAACGGACCTGGATGTGTGAGGGTGACGGTGCCTTCCCGCGTCAGTCGATCGACGGCGGAAAAGACCTGGCTCCAGGAATAATCGGGTAGCAGGGCGGCGAGTTCATCCAGTGAGCAGGTGCCGGCCCGAGCAAGTTGTTGTTGGATGGCCGATTCGATGGAATATGCCTGTGCCATATCGTCTTCCCTCCCCGAAAAGAAACGGGTGATGAAATCTGTACTCTTGTCACGCACAACGGTGTGGCAAATTGGACAGTGAGGCACTGACTGTATAAGGCAAGGACTTGTTCAGGGGAACTAGGATGACCCCTAG
>CAZGYZ010000410.1:0-2239 GCA_964530675.1 uncultured Nitrospira sp.
TAAAAGGTAGGAGTGACTGATCCTGATTCCGTTGCGGGTGGCGCCGAGCTGGGCGCTCGCCCGCCTTAGCCTTCACCTTCTGTTAAGGGGTGGCCCGATTGGTCTCCGACTGCGCGCGTCCAACGAGGGCCTTCCGAGGCCGCGCGTTGCGCGAGCAAAGGAGACTAACGGGCTACCCCTCGCTCCTACACCGGGCGGGGTGAGCGCGCGGCTGAGCTGCTCGGCGACAGGACCCGTGCCCTGAAATTACACGTTGAATCGGAAATACACGATGTCGGCTTCTTTGATGATGTAATCCTTGCCTTCGAGGCGGAATAACCCCTTCTCCTTCACCTTCGCCTCTGACCCGCAAGCCAGCAGATCATCGTAGTGATAGACCTCAGCACGGATGAAGCCTCGCTCCATGTCGGAGTGGATCTTGCCCGCCGCTTGCGGCGCCTTCATGTTCTTCGGAATAGGCCAGGCCCGAGATTCGATTTCTCCGGCAGTGAAGAAGGTCACGATGTTCAGCAACGTGTAGGCTTCACGGGTCAGCCGTACAAGGCCCGATTCCGTGAGGCCCATTTCTTTCAAGAAGTCGATTCGTTCGGATTCTGGCAACGTGGAGAGTTCGGCTTCGAGCTGGCCGCAGATTGTAACGACACGCGCGCCACGTTTATCGGCGAACTCGCGAACCGCCTTCACCATCGCCTCATCGGAACTTGCCTGCTCCGACACGTTCGCCACGAAAAGCACCGGCTTTGCTGCCAGCAACTGACATTCATCGAGCACCAGGCGCTCTTCAGGGGTATAAGTCAGATTGCCCAGCCATTCGCCCTTGTCGAGCAGTCCGATCAGTTTGTCGATGAACGCCATCTCAAAGGCGGCCTTCTTATCCCCGGCTCGGACTTTCTTTTCCGTCTTCTGTTTCCGCCGGTCGAGCGTATCGAGATCGGCCAACAGCAACTCGGTTTCAATGATGCCGATGTCGCGAAGAGGATTCACCGCTCCGCTGACGTGGACGACATCTGTCCCCTGAAAACAACGGACGACATGGAGCAGTGCATCGACTTCGCGGATGTGCCCGAGGAACTGATTGCCGAGGCCTTCACCCTTGCTGGCTCCTTCGACCAGCCCAGCGATGTCGCGGACTTCCAACGTGCTATAGGTCGTCTTCTTCGACTTGAAGAGATCGGTTAGTACGCTGAGCCGCGGATCCGGCACCAGGGCGATGCCAGTATTGGGATCGACAGTCGCAAAGGGATAGTTGGCCGCCAAGGCGCCACTACCAGTGAGCGCGTTGAAGACGGTAGTCTTCCCCACATTCGGCAACCCGATCATGCCGCAACAGAGTCCCATAGATCTAAACCAATTATGAATTAGAAATGAGAAATGAGGAATGGCCGTCTAATGCATGAGAGCCATTCATAATTCCACATTCATAATTCCTCATTGTCGCTGTTCCGCTCCCGCACATTAAACTCATTCATTGCCACCGCCACACCTCGATGGATCAAACATTCCAACGCATCGACAGCGCGATCGAGACAGGGAGTCAACACTTCAATCTCTGCTCTCGTAAACGCCTCCAGCACAAAGTCCGCTGAATCCTGACGCGGGGCAGGCCGGCTGATCCCGATCTTGATCCGCACAAACTGTGGCGTCCCAATCGCGTCGATGACCGACTTAATTCCGTTATGTCCCCCATGCCCACCGGCTTGTTTGATCCGGAGACGCCCCAGATCGAGATCGAGATCGTCATGGACAAGAATCAGGTCGTCGGCAGTCAGCGAATACTCACGCAGGAGGCCTTTGAGTGGAGGACCGGTGATATTCATCCAATCCAGGGTACCGGCGAGCTCGAGGAGTTCCGACCCAAGTCGTCCCGATCCACGATAAGCCATGCCGCGCTTAGCAAGGCGGATTGACCATCGAGCGGCAGCCCGCTCGATGACCCACATGCCGGCGTTGTGGCGGGTTGGGGCATAGGCAGCGCCCGGGTTGCCCAGCCCAACGATGAGATGCACCGTTACTTCTTCTTTTCGGATTCTTTCTTCTCAGCCTTTGGCGCTGCAGCACCCTTCTTGTCGCCACTTTTGGCATCAGGGGCGGCAGCCGCCGCACCAGCCTTCGCCGGTTCACCACCCTCAGCGCCTTCACCTGCCACTTTACCCTTCGCAACCACCTCAGGCTCTTTCCCAGCCTCCGGTGCGGCTGCGCCGCTCGCCAGGAGCGATTCAAGCTTGGCTTCCGTCATCGG
>CAZGYZ010000411.1:0-2239 GCA_964530675.1 uncultured Nitrospira sp.
TAATCAGCAGAATTCCGCTTTTTGGCATCGTCTTCTCAGACATCTTTCCCCCCTTCAACGACTGATCTGCTAGTCCCGCCTTCGCTATTTTCATTGCCATCATAGTAAGGCAATGTTCAAATCTTGGGCTTGAGTGTAAATGTTACGCACACAGGTTTACACGCCACACAATTGAGGTATTTATGAGCACACATCGGGGCCTGAAGGTTTCACTTGGTCTTGCGGTGCTGGCGCTGACGCTATTGCCCATGGTCTACAGCGCAGAACCCAACTCTCCAGTAGCCAGCCCGTCTGGACAATCTGAAGTCGAGCGACTCCAACGAGATCTTCAAAGGGAAAAGGACCGGGGTGTGGCCTATCAACGCCTCATCGCTATGGCTGAAAAACGGAGCAACGAACTCCAGGCCGAACTAAATCGATTGTCTGCTGAATTGCAGCGTACACGCGAGCGATGTAAAGACAATACCGCGAAGTAAAGTTTCCGGGTGGTTCGCTGTCGACGTTAAATCTGATCAAGGTAGACTGATGAACTCGGCTGGAAAGTAAGTTTGGTGCCAAGCTGGTGCCAAAACACCCTGACACACCATGACCGATGATGATCTGAGCCATCACGAATCCTCCCGCTTTGTTGATGATTCCTCTTGCTGTGTGTCCTGAGATAGGTCTTCGTCGGGACTCTTCATCAGCGGGCTTTTTCTGAAGGTCGGCAGGTAGGGCCTCAAGAAATCAGAAAGGTTGCCTTTATAGGTGCCCTTTCTTCATCCCCTTCAGGTTTTATCACAGCAGAGGGGGCATTTGCCTGGCTCTGTCACTTAAATAAGGTAAGGCGCAAACGCAATTTTTGGATCATAAACAAAAAGGCCACCGTTTCCGGTGGCCTTTCCCTTACTCCCCTCCTCCATTGCTGGCAGGAGTGGTGCGGGGTGGTCCACTTGCGCGCATCGGACGAGCACAGCTTTATCGTGCGCGTTCTGCGAGCATAGGGATCACCCCGCGCTGCTCCGTTCCTTACGTCCCCATTTCCCACGATGCCAAATACTTCACCTGCTCCTTCGTCAGCGTATCAATCTTCATCCCCATCCCCGCGAGTTTGAGCCGAGCGATTTCTTTGTCGATCACCGGCGGGACCGGATAGACCTTCTTTTCCAGATTCTTATAATTCTTCACCAAGTACTCCGCGCCGAGCGCCTGGTTCGCGAAGCTCATGTCCATGACGCTGGAAGGATGGCCCTCCGCGGTAGCGAGATTGACCAACCGTCCCTCTCCGAGCAGGCTGACCCGATTGCCGGTCTTCAGCGTGAATTGCTCGACGCCCGGTCTGATGAGCAGCTTCTTGCGGCTCAATTTTTCCAAGGCGGGAATATCCAACTCGACGTTGAAGTGGCCTGAGTTGCAGACGATGGCCCCTTCCTTCATCACGGCGAAGTGTTCGCTGCGGATGACCTTGAGGTTGCCGGTGACCGTGACGAAGAAATCTCCAACCAGCGCTGCCAGGTCCATCGGCATGACGCGGAACCCATCCATCACTGCTTCAATCGCCTTGACCGGGTCGATCTCGGTGACGATGACATCGGCCCCCATCCCCTTGGCGCGCATCGCGATCCCTCGCCCGCACCAGCCGTAGCCTGCGACCACGAAGGTCGTGCCGCAGATCAATCGGTTCGTTGCGCGGATGATACCGTCGATGGTGCTCTGGCCGGTGCCGTAGCGGTTGTCGAACAGGTGCTTGGTATCGGCGTCGTTGACGGAGATCACCGGGAACTTCAGCACTTTCTTCTCGGCCATGCTGCGGAGCCGGATGACGCCGGTGGTGGTTTCTTCCGTGCCGCCGATGACATGTTTGAGCAGGTCTTTGCGCTTGGAATGGATCAGCGAAACGACATCGGCCCCGTCGTCCATCGTGATTTGCGGCTTGTGGGCAATCGCCGACTGGATGTGCTGATAGTAGGTCTTGTTGTCTTCGCCTTTAATGGCGAAGGTCGGAATACCGTCATGCTTAACGAGCGCCGCTGCGACTTCGTCTTGCGTGCTGAGTGGATTTGAAGCGCAGAGCCGGACATCGGCTCCGCCGGCCTGGAGTGTTTTCATCAGATTCGCCGTTTCGGTCGTCACGTGGAGGCAAGCTGTGACGCGGAGTCCTGCGAAGGGCTTCTCGCGCAGAAACCGCTTCTTGATAAGGCGCAGCACCGGCATGGTGGCTTCGGCCCATTCGATCTTGAGTTTGCCCTGGTCTGCTAGC
>CAZGYZ010000412.1:0-2238 GCA_964530675.1 uncultured Nitrospira sp.
ACTGCGGGTGGCACAACCTATCCCGTAGCGTGGCACCTGGCAGAGAAGTGGATAAGAGCTGTACGTTTCGGTAGACTTGCACCAACAGATTGCAAGGGCTGCATTGCTATGCTGCGAGGCAGACCGCTGTAGATCTACTATTTATACAGTTTCTACGAAAGACGATCAGACGTGATTGAGCAAGGCGCTATTTTGGGGATCGATGTGGGATTCTCGCCCAGGCGAGAAACAACGTGTCTATGCCTGCTAAGGTGGAATATGGGCAGCATCACATTCTCGTTTGAGAAAGTCGGAGTCGACACGGCCAAGCGAGTCCATGTTCTCGACACCTTTCTAACAGGGCAGGATCATATCGATGCAGTGGCAATTGACGGACCGCTGACTCGCGGGCTTCGACGAGTTTCGCACTACCGGTCTGCTGAGGCTCTACTCTCGCGTGGACTGTTCCAGAAGCGCGGGAAGCCCGGTCAAACCAGCTCACCGATAGGACAACAACTGCATCATCATGCCACCTTGCTCGCCGAGATGATTCTAGAACGAGATCAGACTGGGCCGATTGTGATTTCTCGCGCTTCTCACATCGAACCGATTCATGGTGCGACAATCGTCGAGGCATTTCCAAACCAGTTTTTAGCTGTCTTGATCCATGAGTCAGATCTTCCCCCACTGCGCCGAGATGCATCGGACCGGTACTGGGAGGTCTTGGTGAAAAGCACCGGGCTAACAGGCCTTCTCTCGTATTTGCTGCCGTCTCACACTCTCAGCACCGACCTCGATCGGATCAAAGACCACGATCAACGAGCTGCAGCAGTGTGTGCGTTGACCGGACTTACAGTCGTTGCCGGCGTCGCCGTTGGAGTCGGAGATCCCGAGGATGGCGACATTTTTTTGCCGCCGACTGCCTTGTGGGGGAGATCACAATCACGGCAACAGCCGTGGGCTGAGGCTGCGCTTAGGGAAAACGTCGCGGCGCTTCGTACGAGTGGGGCGTCACGAGTCCCAGCTCACCGTCTTGCTCGGGCCAGGTTCCATGAAAAGCATTGGATTTATTGATCCAAATCCGAGACAGAAAGCTGCGGTCAGCTTGATCTTGCACTCAGAGGATCCTAGCTGTTGACGGGAAAGTGCGAACTCAAGAACTCACCCGTATTACAGCAACTAGCTTAGACAAACACATCGAGGACTGAATCCATGGCCGGAAACGCTCGAAAAACTGAACATGCTGGATCGAAGAAGGGCCGAGGTGCCTACTGGGGCCGGAAGGCGGACGCCAAGCGTGAGAGTAATCGGACAAGGCGCGAGTTCGCGAAGAGAACCGTTCGCCAGGGTCTCGATGATTTGACAAACCCAAACTGCACTTAATTCCGATTCAAACTCCGCCGTTTAGCCAGAAAACACGCTTTCCCCAATTTCCAAGTCATTACCTCCCTCCTGCAACCTCCTTGCAATCTGTAACTAGCTAGGTTACGCTCATCTCTCGTGATCCATGGATTCAGACACAAAGGGCTTGAGAAGTTTTTTGCGACTGGCTCCAAGTCAGGCATCCAAGCCCAACACGCTGCCCGTCTTCGTCTGATCCTTGGTCGTCTCGGTGCCGCCACATCCCTTAACGACATGGCGCTCCCGGGATTAGAATTGCATCCACTCAAGGGCAACCAACGAGGCCGGTGGGCGGTCTCGGTCAGTGGGAACTGGCGGATTACTTTTGGATTTGTGGGGAAGGACGCGGACGCTGTGGACTACGAGGACTATCACTAAAAGGAAGTACTATGCGCATGCATAATCCCCCCCACCCTGGTGAAGTCATTAAGTCGCTCTGCCTTGAACCACTAGGTGTCACCGTGACCCAGGCTGCCGAAGCGTTGGGGGTGAGCCGCAAGACTCTTTCTGCCATTTTGAACGCGCGGGCAGGAATCAGTCCCGAGATGGCTATCCGGCTCTCAATTGCATTCGATACCACTGCTGAAAGCTGGATGAATCAGCAAACGCAGTACGACCTGTGGCATGCGGAGCAGCGGCGCAAGAGCCTCCGAGTCATGAAACTGTCCGCATAAAAACACTCAAACTGATTTCCTGGTCTGCCTATGCAATTCGACGCCGCACTTGCCGCACAAGACACGTTCCGACGAGCCGAACCGGAGCTTGGCTCCGACTGGGATACGGCCGTTGAACTGGAGGGCACCTTTTCCTCCAACGCCGGATCGACGGCACGGGAGGCCTATGAAGGCTTGCTCGATC
>CAZGYZ010000413.1:0-2237 GCA_964530675.1 uncultured Nitrospira sp.
GCTCGAAAGCTCGACCCCGTGGATCTCGCGCTGACCGGAGGGGAGGACTATGAATTGCTCTTTACCGCAGCGCCACGGCAGCGCCTGCGGCTCGAACAATCAGCCGGCGAGCGAGGATTCCCCCTGACCTGCATTGGGAAAATTCACCCCCATCGCTTCGGGATACAGGCTCTGTCCCCTCAGGGCAGGCGTCACCGGTTGGCGAACCGCAGCTACGAACATTTCAGATAACCGACTTCATCCACGGCGGCCATGGCCAAGATTCCATCATTTCGATCGCTACTGAAACAGGTTCTTCATTTGCAGGAATCGCCGCAGCGAACGGCATTGGCCTTCGCTATCGGAGTCTTCATTTGTTTTTCTCCGGCCTACGGACTACACACCGTCCTGGTGTTCTTCTTCGCCTGGGCATTGGGCCTCAACTTTCTCGCACTCATGGCAGGCGCCTTTCTCAACAACCCTTGGACCGTGGTCCCCATCCTTGGCGCCACCTACTGGGTCGGCGCTCTCTTGCTCGGACGATCGGACAGCCCCTCCTTCGACTGGCAAGATGTGAGTTTCGGCGCGATCTACGCACAGGTCATGCCCTACGCCATGCCCTTCGTTCTTGGCGGATTAGTCTTGAGCCTCCTCGGTGCAGCACTTGCCTATCCACTCGCTTACTATTTCGTGGCCAGATATCGGCAGTCGCATCCACTGGAGCAGGGAGGACCGTTGCCGCCCCCTCAAGATATACGCTAAGATGATCGCGCGCCATGTCTCACTTCAGCCATCAATCCAATGCTCCCTATGATGGGTCGGCGCTGATCGCCGATCCGATCCACCAATATGTCTCCTTCACTGTCCCCTTCTCCGTGGCCGACCCACAGGAACGGACGGAAAAGGATCTGATCGACTCCCCTTGGGTCCAGCGCCTGCGTTACATCTATCAACTCCAAAGCGCCCGATGGGTGTACCCTTCCGCGGAACATACCCGCTTCGTCCACTCGCTCGGGACCATGCATGTGGCGGGCCGATTTGCGCGGCATCTCTATCCGTTTCTCAAGAAAGTGGTCAAGGAGGTTCCATCGGCGAACTATGTCGAAGAGTTTCTCCGCGTCACGGCGCTCGCGCACGACATCGGCCACGGCCCCTTCTGCCATTTTTTCGACGATAACTACTTGCACGCTTTCCATGCCAGTCACGAAAAGCTCGGACAGATCATCATCCGCGACCATCTCGGTCCCATCATCCGCAAGATCCGGCGAAGTCCCTCCGGCCCCTTCGCCAAAGGCGAGGAACTCAACCCCGATCAGATCGCGCACGTGATTCTCAAGGAAAAGACCAAAGACAATTCCCGGATTCCGCGATGGCTCAACATGCTCCAGCCGGTCATCTCCGGCAGCTACACAGCAGACAACCTCGACTATGTCCTGCGCGATTCCTATATGTGTGGCGTAGCGGTCGGTCCCGTCGATCTTTCCAGGCTCATTTACTATACAATCATCACGGACAAGGGGTTTACGATTCATAAGACCGGTCTTCCTGCCCTGCAAATGTTCCTCAATACCCGCATGTATCTCTATTCCAACGTCTACTATCACCGAACCACGCGCGCGATCGACATCCACCTCCGCGATATCTTCGGCGACACCATGAAACTCTTGTTTCCCCACGATCCCCGCAAGAGGATGGACGACTACCTGATGCTGACCGACTGGTCCTTGCTTGAACAGGTACGGGGATGGAAAACTTCTCGCCACGCCGCCGAGCGGCGCCTCGGTGCAGAATGGCAGCGGATTCTCGGACGCGACGTGAAGTGGAAGATGGCCTACAGCGCCGTGCTCAAGGAAAAGGGCCAGGAACGAGGCATGGACTTTCCCAGCCACGAACACTTCGAAGAACAGATCAAAAAAGCATTGCCGGCGCGGCTCCAGAAAGTCGAGTTCCGTGTCGACATGGCGCCGCTCGACCCACGTCCGGACCCGAAAGACCGCCGCGGCAACCCCCTCTATGTCTACGACCCAAGCACCAAAGCCATCTCGACCGACCCATTAGAAGAGTTCCTTGACCTGCTACCTACCCGCTTAGTCCAATTCCGCGTCTATACCCACGACCACGCAAACGACGAAGCCCTCTCACGCGCCACCGCGACCGTACTCAACAAGACGCCGTCAAGTTTCGAGTCAAACGAGTAAACTGGTCTGTCTGGTTTATCTGGTCTATTTGGTTGATTTGGTTCATCTGATTAGTTTCAC
>CAZGYZ010000414.1:0-2233 GCA_964530675.1 uncultured Nitrospira sp.
GGGCCTCGTTCGACGGCCGCACGTAGACCAACATGGGTACCCTTCCCAGGGAGAAAAAGCTAGTGAGCTGGGATGGATCAATATGGAAAATCGACGATGATCGTTCGATGCGCGCAGTGAAGGCCAGCCCGGCCACTCCTTACCAAGAGAAGATTTTGCCCTGTTCCAGAGAGAGTGTGTCCTCCTCACTTACAATGCCGCGAGCAACGGCTTGAAGTCAGAATCTGCGCCGAGGTGGACTGAGTTTTTTCGCTTGGCCTGCTCTCGTTCTCGATCCTTCTTACGTTCGATCAGCAATTCTGCAGTTGCTGATGTTGTGTCCTTGAGTATGCCGCACACACTTCGAACATACTCCTTCGTGACTGGCTGAAAGAGAATGTCATTCCCATGCTCGATGAAGCACACCTTGGTGCCTGGCTTGATGCCAAGTTTCCGACGAAGCCGAGCTGGAATGACAATCCGACCCCTCGTTGTTACATAGGCAGAATCCATAACTCCTCCGTGCTGAAAAACGCTTCCGATAGTCATGATATAAGTCGTGAGTCGGTAGCGCAGCGCAAATCTAGCAATTCAACATCTTATCAATAAGATATAAATCTACACTCTAATTATCACTCTAATTTTATATCTTTTTTTACCCGCTGACAGCTTTTCAGAAGTGATCGCTTCCCCTCCCGTCTCGATAATTGCTTCCCGCAAGATGCCGCGAAGACAATCCAAGTTTCATTGGACCGTTCTCACAGACGGGAGCACACTACCGCTGTAGTGACGATCTCTCAGGAGGCATCTCAATGACACGACTTTTACTTTCTGCAAGCACTGCGCTCCTGCTGACTGTTGGTATGGTATGGGCGGGGCCACTCGAAGATGCTACTGCTGCATATACACGCGGTGACTACCCGACTGTGTTCAAAATACTTCAACCATTAGCCGCACAGGGCAACGCTGGGGCGCAGTACCGCCTTGGGGGGCTGTATGAGATGGGACACGGTGTGCCACAGGATTATGTGATGGCGCGAGAGTGGTACGAGAAAGCCGCGGCACAGGGCAACGCAGGGGCACAGTTCAACCTCGGGGGGCTGTATGCGAAAGGACTTGGCGTGCCGCAAGACTACGCGAAAGCCAGCCAATGGTGGGAACAAGCCGCCGCCCAGAATGACATGTGGGCACAGTACAACCTCGGGACATTGTATTTCCGTGGACAGGGCGTGCCGAAGGACTATGTGCGTGCCCACATGTGGCTCTACCTTGCAGCAGCCCACTTGACAGGCGACGAGCAGAAGTCCGCGTCAAATAATCGAGATATAGCCGAAAGCCTTCTGACTCCCTCGCAGGCTGCTGAAGCCCAACGACTTTCGCAGCAGTGTCAGGCAAGGCAGTTCAAGGGTTGCTGAGGAGGGTCCGCCGAGTCATGTAGTGATCGGCTATGCCTAGCAGGGAAGATGACTTCTAACTCATCGAATCGAAGAGAATACTGTGAAGAACGGACATCTCTACAAGAAGTTCCATATTACTTTGGTGCCACAGAAAATGGATGACGGCAAATGGTCGTGCCGTGCAACAGTCGATGGAAAAGAATGGGAACCACATTACGAAATCGGTGATGTTACGTACTATTGAGTGTCTTGGTGATGAATTGATTCCATCCATGCCGCGGCGGGTATGACTTTGATTCAGGAACTCATGGAATGTCGAACTGCCACTGGCCCAGTCGTTCAGGCAGGGTGAGCGCTGCATTGAGGCGATCAAGAAATTCGCGCCGTGGAATCTCCTTCGCGCCGAGGGCCATCACATGAGGGGAAGATTGCTGGCAGTCCATCAGGCAAAATCCCCAGGCTTGCAGTTGGTGCACGAGTGAGACCAGCGCCACTTTCGAAGCGTCAGGCACACGGGTGAACATCGACTCTGCGAAAAAGACGCCACCGAGCGCCACGCCATAGAGCCCGCCCACCTATAGGCTTTGAGGTACTCGGCCAGAACTTTTCCGAGCGGCAGATCGGCAAGCCCGAGCGCTTCGCGGCATCTTAGCCCGCATTATTCATGGTGGTTCGTCGTGAAAGCGTGCAGCCGCGTATCCGCGCTTACAGCAGAAGCTTCATGAATAATGCGGGTTAGGGGCAAGTGGTGTGGCGACGGACGATTGGGAAGGGTGTCTACGGGTCTACTGTGAGTATAGCGCGAGCGTTGGGGTAAAGAGAGAGCGGTAAATCCGACTCAGCAGCCTTTGAACTTC
>CAZGYZ010000415.1:0-2231 GCA_964530675.1 uncultured Nitrospira sp.
TTGGCGTCCCCGCCTTCCTCATCGGCACAGAGCTGATTATTGGATTCCTCTCAGCAGACACGACCGGAGCGGAAATACGCGCCCGCCTCGACCGACTCAACCAAGACACCACCCCACATCCCGCAGTCGAAGGCATCCGAACAACGTGGTTCGGCGAGCTTCACGTCAGGGATCTGGGCCTTCCATTGTTCACCATCGTCATCGGCCTCCTGGACGGGTTCAACCCCTGCGCGATGTGGGTGCTTCTTTTCCTGTTGTCATTGCTCGTCAATCTTCACGATCGACGGAAGATGACCGTCATCGCCAGCACCTTCGTCCTCGTCAGCGGCTTAGTGTATTTTGCCTTCATGGCAGCCTGGCTCAACATATTTCTCCTGATCGGCCTCTCACGTCCCATCCAGATCGGTCTCGGCGGTGTCGCCCTCCTGGTGGGAACGGTCAATGTGAAGGACTTCTTTGCGCTGCATCGCGGCATCTCGCTGAGCATTCCCGAATCCGCAAAGCCGGGATTGTATGCCAGGATCCGTGGGATACTCCAAGCCGACAACCTCGCTGGCACCCTGGCAGGCATCGTGGTCCTGGCCGGCCTCGTAAACATCATCGAGTTGCTGTGTACTGCCGGATTCCCGGCGCTCTATACGCAGATTTTGACCCTTCAACAGATGCCCTCTTGGGAATATTATGGCTACCTCGGCCTCTACAACCTGGCTTACATCTTCGATGACAGCCTTATGGTCATGATCGCGGTGGTCACGCTGAGTCGCAGGAAACTGCAAGAGCGCGCAGGCCGATGGCTGAAGCTGATCAGCGGTTTGGTAATGGCCGCATTGGGAGCTGTCTTACTTCTTCAACCCAAGTGGCTTATCTGATTCATCATACGCAAAGAGAAACAATCCATTTAGCCATGACTCAATCCCCACAACGCTCCACAGTTGATTCGCTGAAACCATTTTTCCATCCTCGTTCAGTCGCCGTCATCGGGGCATCGCGCGATAGGGCACGTATCGGCTACCGACTACTCGAATCCCTGCAGGGAAGCCGCTTTGCCGGAACCATCATCCCGGTCAATCCGCATACAACCGAGATTGCGGGACTTCCAGTCTTTCCCTCGCTGAGAGCTATTCCAGGCCCTGTCGATCTTGCCCTGATCGCGGTGCCTCCCAACGCCGTCCTCGATATCATTGACGACTGTGCTGCCAAACAAGTCACAGCAGCCATCCTCATCACGGCGGGATTTGCCGAAACCGGTACATCTGGGATTTCGCTCGAACAGGAGCTGCGAGAGAAAGTCCGTCAACATGGGATTCGCCTGATCGGACCGAACTGCTTCGGGCTCATGAACCTCGATCCTGCCGTTCGTCTCAACGCGACCTATACGCCGATATTCCCTCCCGCCGGGCGAGTCGCCATCGCCTCAGAAAGCGGCGGCCTCGGGCTCGCCGTGGTGACGGCAGCCAGCCGATTGAATCTCGGCCTGTCCAGCTTCGTCAGCGTCGGCAACCATGCAGACGTATCCGTCAACGATCTTCTGGAGTACTGGGAGCAAGACCAGGCCACCGATGTGATTTTGCTGTATCTCGAAACCATCGTCGATCCTGAACGGTTCAGACAGATCGCCGAGCGGGTTGGAAGAAAGAAGCCGATCGTCATATTGAAAGCAGGCCGGACATCAGCTGGACAATCTGCTGCCGGATCGCACACAGCGGCCCTGGCCACGAACGAAACGGCGGTTGATGCGTTGTTCACACAATGTGGCGTGATCCTGGCAAAAACCCTAGAAGAATTTCTGACATTGGCCACCGGCCTGTCTGCCCAGCCACTCCCCGCCGGTCGCAACGTCGGTATCCTGACGAATTCAGGCGGGCCTGGAGTCCTCTGCGCCGACAGTTGCGCAGCAGAAGGACTAACGGTGCAAGAATTGTCCAAGCAGACACAATCCACACTCGCGTCCTTTCTTCCTCCCACGGCAGCGCTCAGAAATCCTGTCGATGTGATCGGCTTTGCAACAGAGGATCAACATGCAAAGACAGTTGAAACCATCCTGACTTCCGACGAAGTGGATTCTCTCATCATCGTGCACGTATCGGTCAGAGCGAAAGACAATGACCCGGTGGCAGCCGGGATCATCCGGGGAATCCGCGCGGCACGACAAGCCACTGGACGAACCAAGCCGGTCTACATCTGTTGGATGGCGGAAGGAGACTTGGAGCGGGCATTTACCGTCGACGGAG
>CAZGYZ010000416.1:0-2221 GCA_964530675.1 uncultured Nitrospira sp.
GTCGCCGCGCATTTCGAGGGGGGCCAAGCCTGGGAGTATGACGGGTGGAAGTGTCTCATCTGTGGCAATGTTACCGATCCGCTCATCATCACGAATAGAGGCGCGCAAGCGCATGGGGTCATCGGGTCGATGACTCAGATCGGGATGCAACCTGCGCGCGGCGCCGTCAATCCAGGCCGGCACAGAGATACAGTTCGATCATAAGCTCATGTTGATGCATAAGGGGATCTCTCAGATTCACGGATCCCTTCCGCCCACAAGGAGGTGCCATCATGAAAGCTTCGCTCATCATATGGGCCGGTTCCTTCGTTGTCGCTCTTGTTGTGTCTCTCGCGTTTGCCAATCCGGATATGCTGCCAAAACATCCGGGCTATCCGATGGGAAAGTCGGTGGATCCTGTAAAAGAGCAGCCCTTGGCGAATGATCCTGGCCAGATGAACGCCTCAGGCGAGAACGCGCTGGTTGAGTCGGCGGCATCCGATGATGCCCACTCATCTCAGCATCTGTCAATCAATCAGAATGACCAACGGTTACTTGAAAAAACCGGAGCCGGAATTCTTCCAAGGGTTCAAGGGCCGAACATCAAGATTGAACCGCCTGTGAAGGAAGCCACTAAAATCAACGCGTCCCCGCAGTGACGTCAGATCATGACGAACAAATCGGCGCAGGCCGGTCCCTCGTGTCCGTCGAAGCCAGGGACCGGCACCCGATTGACACCGTGAACTCATCGGGCTTCTCGGTAGTACATCACGCGGTGTCGCAGGCGAAGCACATGATCTGTTTCATCGGAGCGATGGCGACGTCCCCTGTGCATCCACGTCCAATGAGACAAGCAAATCGTCGCCTTCGAGGACAAGAAGTGGAAGCGTCTCTCGTTGTTCTGATTCCCTCCAGCCCGCCACTGCCTTGCCGTTCTCGCTCTTGACCGGCGCGTCGGCCGAGGCGTACAGTAACAAGCAGCTCACGAACCGCCTCATTCTGGGAGGTGGTAGCCATGTTTCTACGTGGAACTCACATCCATCGGGATGGGCATGGTAAGTGCGGCCTCCTCTCCAATCCAACTCTTTCCAGCAATAACGCACAGGCACCGCCCGCCGGTGCCCTTGCGAACACCCGGATGAGCCTCGGCGACTCCGTGGTCGCTCATCGCCACTTCACACTGAGAGGGACCGCACATGGCCAACGCTAAGGACCGGAAATCATTTCATGTGACTCGAGCAAGATGTCGCGTGGTGCGCTTGCCTCGCGCGTGATTGCCCGCTGTCGAAAGGAGGCCGTTATGTCGCACCGCTACAATACCATCGACATCATCGTGGGGGTCGGCATGTGTGCGATTGTCTTCGGAGCCTTGCTGGTCTTTTTTGCTGCGAACGGCACCTATCAGGTCGCCACCCCACAGCCCCTCTCGATTGAACAACCTCTGGGCCTTGAGTTCGGGATGGCCGCGCTCCAGCCGGCCCTGGGCCAAGCCATTGTCGACCAGACGCTCTTCGAACGCCGGACCAATCAGGCCATCGCCCAATCTGCATCCGAATGGAACCGAGCGACCCTCGCTCACCAAGAGTTCCAATCGCTCCCGGGCGGTCCCTTGGGAGCCGTCATGCGCCAGGCTGCCACAGTCCCAGCCGACCATATGGCCCGGGTTCAGTACGTCATGGGACGAGCGATTGTGAATTTCACCGCACGCGGCTTTCGAAGTGGAGTGTTGTCGGCTGATCAATATCTTTCTGAATACAACACCAACATGATTCGCGTAACTGAAGCCTGGGGACAGCGTCTGGACCAGGAGTTCGCCTCGACGTGGCAAGCGACTCTCGGGCGCGGAATTGTGGATGCCATTCAGCACTACACAGAACGGACTGGCGCGATCCAGGAGCGAGTGGGGACAGCTCTTGTGCATATGGTGCAGGCTCAAACAGGATCGGAAGAGGTCCGGGGTGCACAACAAGAACAACTGGCGGGCCTCGTGGTGGCTGCCATTCGAACTGAGGCACTGGCGGATCGCTTGACCCTGCTGGCAGCCATCGAGTCTCTTCCTGAAGACCCAGCGGTCGCCTCCACTGAGCCGGCGTCCTGGCCTGAAATTCCAATGGGCTACCTGATTGTCGCCGGCCTCATGCTGGTGACCGTCTTCTTTGGAGGACTTTCGTTGACTGCTCGGAGCAGAGAAACCAAAGCACTCGCCGAGATGGAATACCAGGCAGCCAAGTGGGTGTATCGC
>CAZGYZ010000417.1:0-2214 GCA_964530675.1 uncultured Nitrospira sp.
AGTCGTCAATGAGATGGCGGCTAAGATCGGGAGTCATGCTACAATGCGCACCATGGCACTTGAGCATGCCCCAGAGCCTTCCCAGTTCCGCGTGACTCTGTTTGTTGGACCACAGCCAGTGAAGGGGAAACCCTTCACTTCCTCCTGCGTATTTAACGTCAAGAAACGGAGCTGGAAGGGTGGCGTCCAGGTCGCCGTCGATATCACTCAGTGCCAGATCGATCGGCTCAGCACCGACGTTGAATTCCCCCGCTGGTCAGCCCTGGCCCTAGCCGATCTCGCAGATGCAGATCGGGTATTTCAACAGGAACGAGCCCATGAGCTATTTATCCAAGCAGTCTGTTGGTGCAAGCTGGACTTGGCGTTGCAGTCTGGCATCACTCAAGAGAACCAATGCCTCGCAGCCGATACATGGATTACTGCAGTCAGGGAGACCGTCATCAAGAGGACGAACTTCATTACATCGTACATTGCAGCTGAACTGGATCTCGCACCAAGAGACGCCACTGCCCCATAAGACATTCCAGCCTGATATGGCAGGGGGTTTGCATTCACAGTTGAATTTGTTATAACCGCACTACTACTGAATTATGGAGGAGCGCCCTGGAGTCAGCCACTGCCGCTCAGTTCGTTCTGACGAAGAAGGAGGATTACCTGTGAACATCTGCGCATCTTTACCCAACCGCCATCGTGAGGCTACCAGCTTCAAATTGGTCCTGACCTTCCTGCTCCTGGCCCTCTGCACCTTCACTATGGCACCGACGGCCTGGAGTCAAGAAAGCACGGGCTCCGCGTCAACCGTAAGCACCGAGGGAGGAGACACATCGAGCGCGGGCATGCAGGTCGCTGCCGGTGCTTCCACCCTGTTATATTTTCCGCTGAAAGCCGCATTTGCCATCAGCGGCGGCATTGTCGGAGGACTCGCCTATGTATTTTCAGGCGGGAATGAAAACGCTGCCAAGAGTATTTGGACCACGAGCCTCTACGGCACCTACATCATTACCCCCGATCATCTACAAGGCAACCGGCCCATCCGCTTCCTGGGGGTCGCTGACTCGAACGATACGCCAGCCCATGCTCCGGAGCCCATCCGCTAGTCGATGAAGCCCATCATCGGCGTCACACCAGACTTCAACGCCGGTGATCGGAAGGAATGGGGTGGACGCGAGCCCACCTACTTTTTGCGCGCACGCTATATTCGTGCTATCGAAGAACTCGGCGGCATTCCGCTGGTCCTTCCGCTCCATGCAGACCGGGGCACCAGACGACGCCTCCTGCAACAGCTCGACGGACTCCTCCTCACCGGAAGCGGGCCGGACCTTCCACCGTCGCTCTATGGTGAATGCCAGCGCTATCCCTTCAGCACCGTGAGCGAACGCCGCATGAGTTTTGAGCTGGACATCATCCGCCTGGCCAGACGGGCAGATCTCCCGCTGCTCGGCATCTGCGGAGGCATGCAAGCCATGAATGTCGCCTGCGGCGGCAGTCTGTTTCAGGATATTGCATCCCAAGTCTCGACCGTGATCCAACATCGACAACAAAATCGCGCGACGAATCTGAGTCACACCGTCGCTGTCACACCAGGCAGCCTGCTCCGTCGCATCGTACGGTCGGTATCGATGCGGGTAAACAGCTCCCACCATCAGTCGGTCAATGCTGTCGCGCCGTCATTGGTCGTCAGTGCTCTGGCCCCCGATGGTATCGTCGAGGCAATCGAATCTCCAGCAAACCGATTTTTCCTCGGCATTCAGTGGCACCCGGAATTTCTCTTCGACCGGCATCCCCTCCACCGGCGATTGTTCGAGGCCTTTCTGCGCGCCGCCCGCGCGACAGACCGTAGCGCGTGACTCGGATGGTCTCTCTTGTTTATTTGGTCTATTTGGTTTGTTTGGTTGAACGAGACTGACCAGATGAACAAAACAAACCGGATGAACCGGATCAACGTGTACTGCCTGCCTCGCTGGATCATCCCTTGGAGCATGCCTGCTATACTTAACCCCACAGGGCTTTCGCCATCCCAGCGGCCAAAGGAGATCTGTTGATCAGCCGACTTTTCCGAACTAAGTCCATTGAACAAATCCTCGCAGACGCAGATCATCCCGATCATCGTTTAAAAAAGACCCTCACGGCCTGGGATCTGACCGCGCTCGGCATTGGCGCGATCATCGGCACCGGCATCTTCGTTCTGATCGGCACCGCCATCGTCGGCGATGC
>CAZGYZ010000418.1:0-2197 GCA_964530675.1 uncultured Nitrospira sp.
TCGTCCTCGCCGATACAGAAACCACCTGGAGGCAACTCCTTGGGCCGCAGTATGAAGACCCTCGACTCGTACTCTTCACAGGCGCAGTTCAGTCTGCTTGCGGGACCACCTCGTCCGCTGTCGGCCCCTTCTACTGCCCCAGGGATCACAAAGTGTATTTGGACCTGTCTTTTTTCAACGAGATGTCGCACCGCCTGGGTGCGCCAGGCGACTTCGCCCAGGCCTATGTGATCGCCCACGAGGTAGGCCATCACGTGCAAAACCTGATGGGGATTGCAGAGAAAGTGACGCGCCTCCAGCGCCAGGCCTCTGAACGAGAGGGAAATGCCCTGTCGGTCCGAATGGAACTGCAAGCCGATTGTTTCGCCGGCGTCTGGGGCCACCACGCCAAGCGTGAGCGGAACCTGATCGAGCCGGGCGATTTTGAAGAAGGGCTCCGAGCTGCTTCAGCCATCGGAGACGACCGGCTCCAAAAAATGTCTCGCGGCTCTGTTCAGCCGGAAAGCTGGACACACGGTTCCTCCGAGCAGCGCATGACGTGGCTCCGCAAAGGACTCGAGACGGGCAACCCCAAGGCTTGCGATACCTTCACGAATAATCGGCTCTAGCAGGATGCTGAAAAATTCCGCTGCGAAAAAAAGGTTGAGGTTCAGGCTAAGGTTGAGTTAAAGAGAGTTTGATCTTCGCTCAGCCTTGACCTCAACCTCAGCCTTCCTGACTCGCTGCGGCCTTGCTGAACGGCCATTTTGAGCATCCTGCTGATTATTCAACACTACTACCTTACGTGCTAGACAACAGCGAGTCGTGCAAAAATCGAGTTTTTCAGCAAACTCTAGACCACTTCACTATATGGACACAGACCAGTATCAGGACCAACCCCACGAGCCTGCTTCCCAGGGGCTGTTTGCTGCGCTTCTAGCCGATGCACCCTGGACTGCCAAATCCGTCATCGCCGCCGGCATCGCAACGGTCGGAGGTCTCACCTCATGGGCAGCTAACTTCTCATCGCCTGCTGTAGCAGGCATCGGCGGCAGCTATCTGGCAGGATTTTTCATCGGCTGGGCATCTAGACGATTTCTGAGAATGGCTGCCCTGATCACAGGCGGACTGCTGGCAGGCATCGCCGTATTGGAAGAGACCGGCTGGGTCAATCTCGACTGGACATCAGTGGAAACACAGATCAGCCACGCTATCGCGGCGACACATCAGGGTGCTCAAGGACTCAAACACATCCTCTCCGGATATCTCCCGTCAACAGGGGCAGCAGCGGTAGGAATGTTCTTCGGGTTTCGAAAAAAATAGCGCGGCCTCAATCCGCTATGTATTGTAAAATGTGAACTGTAAGTCAGCCAGGCAAGGTTTGGTACCACCCATTGGCTTGAGCCAGTGCTACCGGGCAATCGAACAACTGGCTGAGGTTAACTGCAGTGAGAACAGCGCGTTTCTCACCATCCTGAAGAATCTTTCCTTGCTTCAAGAGAATGACACGCTCTACTTCCGGCGGAATCTCGTGGATGTGGTGTGTCACCAGCAACAGGGTTTTCCCTTTGCGCATATGCGCCCGCACCAGATCCAGGTAATGAAACGTGGCCGTTAGGTCGAGTCCGCTTGTCGGTTCATCCAACAGCAACGCAGTCGGGTCATGCACCAGCGCACGGCCCAGGAGGCAACGCCGTTGTTCGCCGGTCGACATCTCGCCGTATCTCCTGTCCGTCAAGAAACCGATACCAAGCTCCTCCATCACAATATGGGCACAAGCAATCTGGGCATAGGTAAAGTCTTGGTGACTGTACGTCCCAATGCTCGCATAGTAGCCTGACAGCACGACTTTCAGGCCGGTCACCTTTTCCATGTACTGATGTTGAAGGTCGTGCGAGACCATGCCCAATCGCTTGCGAACATCCCAGACGTTCCACCGTTCTTCGCCGAAGAGCCGGATATAAGTCTCATCGTTCGGGACAGGATGGACTTCGCCGGCCAGCAACTTCAAAAATGTAGATTTCCCAGCACCATTGGGACCGAGAATGGCGACATGTTCACCCTCTTGGAGCGACAACGAAAAGTCGGTGAAGACACAGGTGTCGCCCCGATAGACCGTCGCTCGATGGATGTTGACGATGGGGGGCATGGCCTCTTGAGCCCGCATTATTCACGAAGGCTTCTACTACAACCGCCGATACGCCGCTACGACAAGCCT
>CAZGYZ010000419.1:0-2190 GCA_964530675.1 uncultured Nitrospira sp.
TGTGTCCCTGTTCATCCCGCGACGGGCTGACACGGATGAGAAACCAGCGATACTGTCCGTCCTTACCGAGCAGGCGTGCTTCCAGTTCGTAGGGGGCGCTGTTCGATATCAAGCGTTGACGTTCACTCAACACCATGTCCCGATCGTCCGGATGAACGAACATCGCCAGATGGTCTTCCTGAGGATCGTTGGGGGAAAGACCGTGATACTCGCGTGCGACCTGATTCGTATAGAGACAACTCCCATCCGGCCCCAAGACGAAGATATGCTGAGGGACGGCATCGATGAGTTGTCGAAGTTCTCTTTCGCTTTGCCTCAGTTTTTCTTCCGCATACTTTTGCTCAATGGCTACAGTCGCCAGATGAGTGATCTGTCCGATGAGGTGTTGATGTTGCGCGGTAGGGTTACCAGACTCGCGTGAGTATATCGCGAAAGTGCCCAATACTTTTTCATCAGATGACAATATTGGCGTGGACCAACAAGCCCGCAGTCCGTGTGCCATTGCCAGCGCGCGCCATTCGTACGTGTCCCACCGCGTGTCCGAAGCGACATCGGCGGCAATCACTTGCTCTTTGAGACTTGCCGCCATGGCGCACGGACCCGAAAAGAGATTCACGGGTCTGCCATGGATTGACTCGTTATAACTGAGAGGAAGGCTGGGCGCCGCACCGTGTTTCAGTCGATTGCTGATAGGATCGACCAGCACGATTCCACAGAGAGATCCGCTCGCGATATCTTCGATGAGCAGACACAAGGCATCAAGGACTTCTGCGAGCGTACATCCGGTGGCGAGCATCTCGAGAAGGCGATTTTCTCCGGCAAGCAATGTCTCGGCCCATTTACGGTCTTCGATATCGGTATGAGAGAGGTCATTGGGCGTGGCCGATTGCAGATTGGTTTCATCGTGACGGGTGGTTTTCATATGTCCTCTCCCCAATAGGAGCAGATTCTGTCAAAACCAACAAAGAGGGATGCTCGTCCGGCCGTCGCCTCGCCGGCAAAATGATGAACGCTCTATCGTTCCGTCATCGCCCGATGCCTACCCTCCTGGCGAGGCTTCAACGGAGGAGTCACCGCTCACGCACCTCATCCCACCGAAGAAGGCAAAGCGGCTAGATCAAATCAGAGAAGATATGATACGCCCGTTACTCGCCAAAAACCACTGGCCGATTGCGATTGTAAATTGTAACAGGTGCCGTAAGCCTTCGTCTTGGAACGTCATTCACAGGTCAGCAAGGGGGAGGCTGTCACACTACGTTGTGTTCCTTCATCCACCATCCAATCGGTCCCGGCGTGGAACGGATCACAGACCAAAACACAGAAGCTCGATCTCTCTCGTCCCTCTTAGTCCGGTTTCTCATCCTGTCTCTGTAAATGTTTCTGGCGAAAGCTGAATTTTCGGCACAGTGCTGACACTTCGGCAGCTCGTTCTCGGCAATTCATTGTTTTGCTGCAGAGATTCTCGAGCAAAAACACTCATTCTATTGAAGTTCCGGCACCGTCAATGACTAAGTTACGCGGAGGCTCTGCTGGAATGCAGGTTGCATTGGGCATCAACATGAATTGACGGTGGCATCTGTGGGTCAAACACTAAGAGGAGGAAGTAAAAATGGCAGACCTTAGTCCACTGGGCCACAACGGCCCGTGTGTGATTTGACGAGTCGTCTTTGACCCCACCGTCGCACGGGTCTTCATTACCAATGCACAGGGGTGAAAGCTCAATTACCAGAAGGGAGGTTAGGAACATGGCGAGCACAACAACAATGGGAGGGGCCGACCAGGGGTATGACATGTCGCTCTGGTACGATTCCAGGCCCCTCAAGATCGGCTGGTTCGCAATGTTGTTCGCAGTGGGGGCTGAGGTCGTGTTTCAGCGCGTCTTCGGCTACTCCCACGGGTTAGACTCGATGACCCCGGAGTTCGAGAATGTCTGGATGGGCCTGTGGCGTTTTAACGTGATTTCCAACATCATCTTCGCGGCTGCGACCTTGGGATGGATTTGGAATACGCGGGATCGCAACCTGGCCAACTTGGATCCCAAGACGGAACTCAAGCGGTATTTTTACTGGATGATGTGGATCGCAGTGTATGTGTTCGGCGTGTACTGGGCGGGCAGCTACACCCTCGAGCAGGACGCGTCGTGGCATCAGGTGATCATCCGCGATACCAGCTTCACCGCCAGCCATATCA
>CAZGYZ010000420.1:0-2184 GCA_964530675.1 uncultured Nitrospira sp.
TCGGCCACGATCGTCACCCCATTGCTCGCCCCTGACGCAGTGGCCGTGAGAATCAGGCGATAGGCCGGCGTGGCCTCGCTGCCTGCATTCACGATCGACGCGGTCACGCCGGCACCCAAGTCGTTGATGCCGGCCTGCAAGTTTTCGAGCGTGGCGTCACCGCTCAGTGTCACGGTCTTGTCGGTTCCCGTTCCTACGCGAAAAGTAAACGCGGCCGACGCGCCACTGACGATATCGGTGGTCACGCTTGCGACGGCTGTCGCTGCTTTGTTGGTAATCTGATGCGACTGCGCCAATTGCGTCACCCGGACGAGATAGGATCCTGGCGTCGCTGTCGATGATGCTGAGGCGGTCAAAGCGCTCTGATCTGATACGGTCGTGCTCGATCGATCGAAGGCGGTCGGCAATCGTAGGGCATCGCCAGCCGTTTGCAAGGCCAGAAGTTTGCCTCCAAGCAACGCATAGTCTGTCAATTTAGACTGGGCTGTTGTTTTCTTCTGATTGAGTTGATCGATGGGAAGACGTTGGACCTTGACCAGTTGATCTACCACTTGCCCAAAATCAAGTCCATTGCCTAATCCCCCGAATGAAATCGATGCCATAGCTCCAGCATTCCTCTGTTATGCCCGTTCTGAAACCAATAACCCTTTGGGTTCATCGAGATACTTGGCCAGCTCCACAAGTTCCTTCGAGGGAATCTGGCGAATGATTTCTCCAGATTCCCCGTTGAGAATTTTGACGATTGCCTGGTGCAGGTCAGGGTCGATGTCGATCTCCAGACGGGACGACGTTCCGCGAAGCGCTTCCGTAACGCGAACGGCCGCCTGCTCCACCTGCTCCCTTGTCGGAGTCGCTGCCGGAGTAGAAGTCTTGAGGTCGGCATCCACTCTGTTCTCTCCGCCTCCGGACGGTTTCACTGTTCCCTCGAATTGGCGTTGAGAAAAATGCTGGTCTTGCAGTGATCGAATATTCTGAATCATAGAGGCCTCCTTGGAGACGCAGCTCCCTCATCCTCCGCCGGATGCCCAGCCACCGATGCGGCGGCTGGGCGACAACGCTAGCGGAACGATGTGCGGGTCTACCGCAGCAACGCGAGTGCCTGTTGCGGAAGCGCGTTGGCTTGCGCCAACACCGCAATGCCCGACTGCACGAGGACTTGATTCTTCGTGAATTGCGACGTCTCATAGGCAATATCCGCATCCCGAATCCGAGATTCGGCCGCCGTGAAGTTCTCACCCGTGACTTGAAGATTCGCGATAGCTGCCTCGAAGCGGTTTTGAATTGAGCCGTATTCCGCTCGGGCGGTGGCAATCGAACTGATTGCGCTGTCGATATTGCTCAATGCACTCTGGGCATTCGCCGACGTCGAGATGTTCACGGTCGACAAGCCGATGGTCGTGATGTCCAAATCGTTCAGAGCGGCTGTGAGCGAATTGCCCGAACCGCTCTTGAAGCCGATGAAGACTTCGAATGAATTGGTGGCCCCGCTCAACAGCGCCTGGCCGTTGAACTCGGTCACCGTGGCGATCCGGTCGATTTCAGACCGGAGTGTCACAAACTCCTGGTCCAAGTAAGACCGCTCCGTGGCGCCGATTGTACCGCTGGAGGACTGCGAGGACAGCTCACGGAGACGGGAGAGTAGGTTCCCGATTACGGCCGCGGCGCCGTCGGCGATCTGCGTCAAGCTGATACCATCATTCGCATTACGCGTCGCTTGATTGATGCTGCGAATGTGCGCGCGCAAGGTTTCGGACACGCCGAGTCCAGCGGCATCGTCCGATGCGCGAGTGATCCGAAGTCCTGAAGACAGCCTTTCAACCGACCGTTGCAACTGGTTCGTGTTGACGGTCAAATTGCGCTGAGCCGCGATCGAAGCCGGGTTGTTGTTGACGATTAAAGACATGGACCTATTCCTCCTTGAATACCGAACAAATCAACCACTCGCATTTCCCGGCATCCGTGCCAGGATTGTTTTGACCTGAGACCCCGCCGATAGCATGCATACCGGCAAGGTTCCCTGGTCGTGTATCCCTTATCGGCCCCAGCCGCTCCACACTTGAGCCTGTCTGATGGGCAGAACAGAGAGAGGTCAAAGTGGCCGACAACCGGCAGTATTCGACAAGGAGGCTTAGGAAATGATGAATGACAAATGATGAATGTTGAATTGACGGAATCGACAGCAAC
>CAZGYZ010000421.1:0-2166 GCA_964530675.1 uncultured Nitrospira sp.
GAGCGGCCGGAATATGAACGGAAACCGTCGGCTCTGATGTCGATGTTGAGCGGCATCATGCCTGCCCCGCCGAAAGGAGCGGACGAAGGGTCTTCGGAAGAAGTAGACGATCGATTGCTCAAGCAGTTTGCTGAAACTGTCGAAATCGTACCGATTCGTGGCGCAAGACTAGCCCATATGGTCGCGATCTCCGAGGATCCAAAATTTGCCGCCTTGACCGCCAATACGCTGGCTTCGGTCTACATCGAACGAACCCAGGAGTTGAATGCCCTGCCGAAGGAAAAAGCATCTCAGTGGTTTACCACCCATCTCGATGGGCTGCGCAAGAAAGCCGAAGCGTCTCAACAGGCGCTCTATCTCTTCCGCGTGAAGCATGGGTTGTTGGGAGGGAAGGATCGGCAATCGGCGACCGCTCAAACGAACACCGAATTGGACGCAGAGCTTGTCAGGGCAGAAATGAGAAGAGCTGAGGCCCAATCGCGCTTGGAGCAAATTCAATCGGTCTTGCGCAACCGGACAGGGCAGAATGGAGCAATCGAAATTGACTGGTCGAGCTTGGATTCCTTGACCGAAGTGCTGAGCTCGCCGCTGATTCAAACGTTGCGGGCGCAGGATATCAGGGTTTCAGGACAGGTTGCCGAGTTGTCGGACAAGTATGGTCCGCTTCATCCCAAACTGGCTCATGCAAAGGCGGAATTACAGGATCTTCGTGAAAGGATCCGGCAAGAGGTGCAAAAAATTTTCGACTCGGTGAAACACGAATATAACACGGCGGTGAGCCGGGCGCGCGTTATTAAGGAAGCGGCGGATCGCCATAGAAATGAAAAAATCCAGCTTGAACAGCATGAAATCGAGTACGGGACCCTCGAACGGGACGCAGAAAGCACGCAGCATATCTACAACATTTTCTTGAAACAGACGAAAGAAGCCGACCTCTCGGTCGGACTGGGAAAGGCCACTGTCTATCTCGCCGACGTTGCGGTGCCAAGCTCTATTCCAGTAAAACCCAAGAAGCAGCTCAATACCCTTTTGGGGCTTCTGCTGGGGCTCATGACGGGGGTTGGAGTCGCGCTGTTCCTGGAAGTCCGCGACCCGACTCTGAAGGGACCGGATGATTTGGAGCGGTATCTGCCGAAAGTCTCCTTGTTGGGTGTGATGCCGCTCTTGCCACAGGTCACAACGGGAGATCCAGCGCGGCTCCTTTCCAGCAGGCAAAACTCCGGCGCCGCGGCTGAAAATATACGCATCATCCGGACCAGCGTGTTGCTCTCCAGTCCCAACGAGTTGCCGGCCTGTGTGCTCATCACGAGCCCAGGGGAAAATGAGGGGAAGACCACGCTTGCGGTGAGTCTGGCAATCGCGCTGGCTCAGTTGAAGAATACGCGAGTCCTACTGATTGATGCGGATTTTCGGAAACCCGCTCACAGGTTCATCCATGGGATCCAACGTGACGGAGATCAGACAAAAGGACTCGCCGGCCTCCTGGCTGGAAGAGCCACACTGGAAGAGATTATTCATCGAACCGACATTGCCAATCTGTCGGTGATACCTCGCGGGAACCGCCCCTCCAATCCGTCGGAACTGTTCCACTCCAAGCAGATGAGCCTGCTGCTGAATCGATGTCGGGAGGAGGGATATCACGTCATTCTGGATGCTCCACCGGCGCTCCCTGTCACCGACCCTGCGATCCTCGCAAGCCAGGTCGATGGCGTGCTCTTGGTTGCCACTGTGGGTCAGACAACCAGGGAAGCCTGTCGCATGGCGATCCAGCGTTTGACGGTTGCGGGAGGGAAAATACTGGGAGTAGTCCTACAGAAAGTCCGGATACCCGATAACTCCTACTACGTTCATTTGCCTGAGGAGACGGATGAGACTGAGGAGCATGGGATGGCTTCGGAAACCGACCAATGGACTTCCTCTTTTAAGCTCTAAGTAACTACTCCTGTAGATAGGCTGAAGGCTTTTAGGGGTTGGGCTTCAGCCCAAACACCTGAGTGACAGTTCTATACGCAGGGTCAGTCGGTCGGGATACTCGATCGCATTTCGCAGAAGAGATCCGCGAGATCGGAGCGACCATTTTAAGGAACCTACCTGAATGGGTGGATACGTTGGGATTATGAAGGGCACCGTTCAAGTAGGCCTGAACTGGTGGAACACATGGCAGGA
>CAZGYZ010000422.1:0-2161 GCA_964530675.1 uncultured Nitrospira sp.
GTTTGGGAGCAGCGGGTGGCTTGGGAGGGGCAGGTTTCTCCGGCTTGATGCCTCCCTCCCACGAGGGACCGGAGTACATATCTGCCGAGAGACCATTGGCTTTCCATTTCTCTTCAAAATCCGCAGCTGCCTTATTCGGCGTCTCACCACTGCCGACGACGTCATTCCACGGATAGGCCTTCGGGCCGATCTGGCACCCGGTCTCTAACCGCTTCAAATACAAGGAAATTGGATTCCCTCGGTATGGTCCAAGATAAATATGTACGGAGCCGACATATTCAAGCAAATGTGCCATCCCTGTCTCCAAAGAGGGGCATGATGCCATAAGAGGGAACGGGAGGGCAAGGAGGCGCGGGGATGGATCAGATCGCTACGCGTTGGTGCCTCTCGGAGCGACCCTTTCGGAATTTGCCGAAGGGAATCCTTCGGAAATTCCTTCGCGGACTCAGTCAGTTTCCGCTTTCCTCTTCGGCAAATTCTCGAAGGGGCCCCGCTCCTTCGGCAAAACGCTCCGCGACCTGACCCATCCCCTGATGGGAAATAAAAGAATTCTGTGCTCGTTGGAGGCGCGCAGTCAGAAGCTAGCCTCTTCGCCCGTCACGACATCACCGATACCCCGCTGATCGTTAGATTGACAGGCTTTTCAACCGTCCCGTAGACTGCCTCGTATGCCTTCGCGATTGATCACCCCTTCTCGCCCCAGCAGCAAGAAGACCACGATCGGTTTCGTCAACCTGGGTTGTTCGAAAAATCAGGTCGATTCCGAAGTCATGCTGGGCACCTTGGTGACGGACGGGTTTGCCCTGACCGATGACCCGAAAAAAGCCGAAGTGGTCATCATTAATACGTGTGGTTTCATCGAAGAGGCCAAGCAGGAGTCCATCGATACGATCATTGCGCACGGCAAACTAAAAGAAACAGGATCCTGTCGAGTGCTGATTGCCGCAGGCTGTCTGGCTCAACGGTATCAAGGAGACCTCCTCAAGCAATTGCCGGAACTCGACGGCGTGGTGGGGACCGGCGAGTTCGGAAAGATCGCAGAAATTTGCCGAGATCTGCTGGCGCCAAAGAAACGGCAGCAACGGCTCTGGATCAGCGAGCCCCCCTATCTGTACGACGCAGACGCGCCGCGCATCCGCCTCGGAAAGGCCCATAGCGCCTACGTCAAGATTGCCGAAGGTTGTAACCGCAATTGCGCCTTCTGCGCGATCCCCCTGATGCGGGGCAAACAGCGAAGCCGCTCGGTTGAATCGATCGTAGCGGAAGCCGTGCGCCTCGCCGCTGAAGGGGTGAAAGAGATCAACCTCATTTCCCAGGACACGGTCAATTATGGCGTGGACCTTGGTGTACGCCACGGCCTCGTCACGCTGCTTCGCGAGTTGGTGAAGGTGAAAGACTTGCGCTGGATCCGGCCGTTCTATCTCTACCCGCAACAGGTATCGGACGAATTGTTGGATCTCTACGCAGGCGAAGAAAAGATCACCAGGTATATCGACATGCCGCTGCAACATATCAATGATCGGATGCTCAAGCGGATGCATCGGCTAGGCGATCGGGCCGCCATCAGTTCCCTCGTCGATCGGATCAGGACACGCATTCCAGGCGTTACCTTTCGGACAGCCTTCATCGTGGGATTCCCAGGCGAGACGGAAGAAGCGTTCGACGAGCTGAGAGGCTACGTGGAAGAGGCCGAGTTCGATCGGGTGGCGGTGTTTTTGTACTCGGATGAGGAAGACACGCGGGCTCTCGGGCTTGACGATAAAGTCGAGCGATCGGTCATGGACGAACGACGGAATGAAATCTTGGCTGTGCAGGAAGAAATTGCAGCAGCACGAGGCCAGGCCCGTATCGGCTCCGTGATGGAGGTCTTGGTCGAAGGGGTCTCCGAAGAAACCGAGTTACTGCTTGAGGGACGCCATGAAGGGCTGGCTCCGGAGATCGATGGCGTCGTCTATATCAATGATGGGTCAGCTACAGCGGGGGAGCTCGTCAAGGTCGAGATCACCGATGCGGCGCTGTATGACCTTGTAGGTCACATCGTCACATAGCAGGACACTACGAAGAAGGTTGAGGTTCAGGCTAAGGTTGAGATAAAGAGAGTCCGGTCTTCGCTCAACCTCGACCTCAGCCTCAGCCTACTTCGGAACGAAGGCACACGATG
>CAZGYZ010000423.1:0-2157 GCA_964530675.1 uncultured Nitrospira sp.
GGATACGGATGGTGGGAAACGGCGAATAGCGAATCGTTTCGAGCAGATTGGGGATGAGTGGGTAGCGGCCTGCCGCTCTCTGTGCTCGCGGATCGCGCGCCCTTGGAAGGGCCTCGATCGACGCGCGCACGTTGAGAGCTGGCAGGCCCCTACCCCATTGAGAGGGTGAAAAGAGAAAGAGCAGAGTGCTCGTTCGACGGGCGCAGTGGGGGAACCATTCAGCCCATGACCTTAAGGAGTAGGGGGAGAGATCGCGCAACGCGCGGCCTCAGAAGAATGAGGAGGGAGTGGCCAGGTGCCTTCTTGCTCGCAAAACGCGCACGATCAGAATATGCTCGTTCGATGCGCGCAGTAAAGGGCAGCCTCAGCCACTCCCTCCAAGAAAGACATAAGAAACCGGAAGGCCCTCGTTGGACGCGCGCACGTTGAGAGCTGAACCGCTTCAGCCCATTGTCTAAGGGTGGGGGGAGAGAGGAAGAAAAGAACGGGGTAGGGAAGTCATTGACAACTCAGGATCCTCTGGCTAGAGTCAGATTAGTTTAGCGCAAGAGCGGGTAGCACGGAGGTCGCTATGTCAACCAATGTCGCTGAGATTGAAGCCAAGATTCGATCGCTGAGTCTCGAAGATAAAACTGAATTGATTCGCTCCCTGATCGCAGATCTCGATGGTCCGGCTGACGCCGATGTCGAACGCGCCTGGTTAGTAGAGGCACAACGACGTCATCGTGAGATCGTTGAAGGAAAGGTGAAGCCGGTAGCCGCCCAACGGGTCTTTCAGAATCTTCGCGCCCGCCTCAAGAAATGAGATTGGAGTTCCACCCCGAAGCGGAGTTGGAACTCATCGAAGCAGCCGTGTACTACGACAAGCAAGTCTCAGGTTTAGGCGAGCGTTTTGAATTCGAGATCCGCTACGCAACAGACCTGTTGCTCGATCAGCCTGAGATCGGATCTCCCGCCGACCCTGATCTGCGGAAGTTCATTCTAACTCGCTTCCCTTTCACCTTGTACTACAGTGTCACAGCCGATGTACTACGCATTGAGGCTGTCGCGCACCAACGCCGCCATCCTGACTATTGGAAGTCGAGAGCTAATCGTTAGGCGTCTCAAGGCGTACGATTACGCATGGCCTATTCTGAAGATCAAGCAGCACACCTTTCGGACCAACAACACGCCGTCGTGCGGGAACTGCAGGAATTGTTTTTGCAAATCGTCGTTCAAGGTGAGTCAGCTACGAATGCCCGCGTTCGTGAACATCTGCTGCACGGCGCAGCCCGTCGCGTAGGTGTAATCAAGCGCTGCATCGAAAACGTTTACACCTTGTTCCCTCCCGGAGCCAGCCGGCCGCTTCACGAGGACAAACTCGCCGACGTCCAGATCAACCTTCACGCCTTCGTGATGAACCTGTACGGTATCTACGACAACTGGGCGTGGGCATATATTCTTCGACACGACCTCGAAGAAGAAATTGGTGGTCGTCGAAGGATCGGTCTGTTTATCGAAGCGACACAGAAACGCCTTCCCACCGCTCTGCGCAACTATCTCTCCTCAACAGCAACAAGCGAGTGGTACGAAAAGTACGTCAAGTCGTTTCGTGATGCATTGGCACATCGAATCCCCTTATACATACCACCAGCTCAGTTCACACCTGACGAGGGCGAACAATACAACCGACTGGAAGCCGAAAAAGTCGAATGTATAACGGCCATGAGGTGGGAGCGACTCGACCAAATCTGGTCCGAGCAAACAGCTATTGGTGTTCCCTGCTTTACTTTCCTGCACGCGTTCTCGGAAGATGATCCTCCTAGTCCAATTCTGCTCCACCCTCAGATGCTCAGCGATGCACGATCTACAGTTGAATTCGGGATGCTGTTCCTGAAGCATTGGCATGAAAATACCTAACCCTTCCATGGGATATAAAGGCAGGTATCGTTTTTGTGTGCTGGCGAGGGGCGTTAGGTTTTTGGTGCTGCGGCGGTGGAGGCTTCTTCGACGCGGATGGTGTTGGCCCATTCGGCGACGAGGGGGTCTCGCTCTTCCATTGTCATCCCGGCATACTTCATAAACATCTGCGGGTCTTTGCGTCGTCGCCAGGTGAGATAGACGAGGAAGGCTCCGGCAACTCGCAACAGACTTAGTAGCTCGGCACCGTAGAAGCTC
>CAZGYZ010000424.1:0-2152 GCA_964530675.1 uncultured Nitrospira sp.
GCATGAGATATGGGCGGAGGTACATGGCAAGGAGTGGGATGATGCAAGATAGCAGAGTGAGGGGTGGCCTGATTGGTCCCCCGTGCTCACGGAACCCCCACGATGAAGCAGTGGTCGTTCGACGTGCGCAGTTGGAGACCAAGCCAGGCCACCCCTTGAAAGAAGGTAACGAGCAAGCTTGGAAGGATCATCTTTAGTCGGTCGTTGCAGCCTTGCCTGGGACAAGGCGCGTCCTTGGGTGAAGAGGCTGTCTTGGCAGACTCAGGGCGGGTGAGAAACCTGACATTTTTGAGCACCCTGCGCAATCGGTCAGGCAGGAAACGGTTGAGGCGAAGACTGAGTTCGAGTCTAAGAGAGAACTGCAGCTCTGTTCTAAGAATGCATTTTTGTCAGGTTCGAGTCCTGCTCGGATCCCCGAACCCAACGAACATGGGGCAATGGAGGTGTCTGATGCGGATTCCATACGCAAAGAAAGTGCTGATTACAAACCGCAATCTGCGATGTCGGATCGGCCGTACGGGCTTTACTGGAGGAGCTTGATGGGACTACCGACAATCCAGCTCAACGCTGTGCCCACAGCCTGAAAAAGCACCTTGGCCGCTGCTTGATCAAGCGCAGCGGTCATTGCGATGCTGGTCAGGGTTCCCAACGCCCAGTTGATCCAATCCTTTCTACCGAAGCGATCGGCAGCGGCTGCCATTTCGATCAGCTTTCCCGTTATAAAGTCCACCTGCTGCGCGGACAATCCTGCATGCGTAGCGACCTCACGTCGAACCTCTTCGAGACTAGCCGAAAGCCTCTGTCGCTCAGCAGCCGTGAACGGCGCATTCTCTGCGTCTTGGTCGACGTATCCCGCAGACAGCCCTGGGCGAGGCGCGATCTCGGTCAGCAAGAGTTTCGTGAAAGGGTTACTGGCGTAGAGCAGGCGAACCTCAAACATACCGATCGGCGTTTCAAAGAGGGTCGCCCCCCCGATACGCAGGGACACTTCAGAGTTTGGCATTCCAGGTCTTCCGACGACAACCCGAGCATCGTTTCGGTCGATACCCAACACGGTGACGATGATACCGCCCAGTTCGCATACGTGGCTGTTGCCGCTGGTGATCTCAATCTTCTCCTGATTCATGATTACCTGGCCCTCAAGTTGGCCTCTCGTGCCGTTCAACGGAATAACTAACGAGTATACTGACCGGCATAATACGGCAAGACAGACTGTAAATCGATACGTGAATGTCGTATGGCCTCAACGACTTGTCAACGTTTACCAGTGCACAGGGTCGGTGTGCAACACGGCCCGGCATAGCGCCATGAGCTGCCAGGAGTTGAAACAGTGGATCAGCGCATCCTCAGGGTTAGGCGTTGCTCTCCCAGCAGATTAAGAACATGCGTTGAGATTATAGGCTGGGGCGTAGACCACCCTATTTGGCATTAGCAGGACGGACAATCTTCCAGCAGAACACAACGGGTAGGTGCAGATACTCCAAGGCTGTCTTTCAGCCATCTCGTGAAGGACACCAAAGGGCTCGTTTGGGCGGGCTGGAATTTCGAGACCTTGCGGACCGGAATTCTTACAGGTTTGTGGACAGCGGACTTCAACGGTTTCCCCGCCTCGACATTCGCCAGGATGCCAGCCCCCGTCCTTCTTAAAAGCTCTAGCAGGCTGCAGGAAAACTCGGTTGATACGGAAAATATGGCTGCATTCTTCCTTATAGTGTTGGGGCCAGAATAACCTCAGGATGCTCAAAAAGGCTGTCCAGTAAGGCCGAAGACGAGTCGAAACCGGAGGCGTACCCGCAGGGGTACGTTGAGGATTTCGATGAGTCGAGAACGAAGCTGGCGGACATTTTCAGCATCCTGCTAGCGCTTGGTCTTTGCCGCCGCGCACGGTGCCGGGCGGGTGAGTTCTGCTGGTAACTTTGTCTGCTCGTCTACGCAGGCTGTATCGAGCTGGGCTTGTGTCAGCCCCGAAACTAAAGACAGGTCGGTTCCATGCAACGTTGTGCGGCGGAGGTCGGCCCCGTCGAGTCGTGCGCCGGCGAGGTTGGCTCCGGATAATGTGGTGCCTCGGAGGTTCGCTTCTTGGAAGTTGGCATGGGTGAGATTGGCACGGGTGAAGTTCGAATCTGTCAGGTCCGCTGCGACGAGATTGGCC
>CAZGYZ010000425.1:0-2150 GCA_964530675.1 uncultured Nitrospira sp.
CCGCTGGAATCCAGCACTGCATCAGTCTGGACGTTGGCAGCATCCGACCCAGTGAGTGATTCAGTGAGGGCAAAAGCCGAGATGGCTTCGCTGGCGACGATCGGCAAGTATTTGCGTTTCTGCTCTTCGGTGCCGAACAGGAGCAACGGCATGGCGATGCCGATGGACTGCGGCACGGCGACCGTCAGGGCGAGAATGTTGTTCCAGCTGGCAATGAGCATGAGGGCGCGCCCGTAGTTCGTATAGGAGAATCCAAGCCCCCCATACTCTTTGGGGATTTTCATGCCGAACGCGCCGAGGGCAAACAGCCCTTTCAGCACGGAATCGGGAATCTTCGCCGTCCGTTCGATTTCATCAGGATCAACGTGCGTCCTGAGGAAGGTCTCCAGCCTCGGGCGGTACCTCTCCCATGCGGCCTTCTGCTCCGGCGGTTCTTCCGGCGTGAGCAGCAGTGAGAAGTCGGGCTTCCCCACGAAAAGGCCTGCCATGAAACTCTGACCGGTTAACCGCTCTCGAGCGTCTTCGATTCGTTCGAGGCCTTTGAACAGCTGTCCCATCGTGGCTCCGTTAGAATGCGCTGTGCACGAGAGACTGGTCCTGGAGTTCTTCAAATCGTGCCGTGAAGTGGCGCAGCACCGGCGCCTCATACGTCAGACGGAGACCGTGAATCGTTTCGCGCTGCCGGTACAGCTCGATGATCGATTCGGCGACATAGACGATCTGCATGTTGGTGTATACCCGACGGGGGATGGCCAGCCGAACCATCTCGAGCTCAGGATGGATGGTTCGACCGGTTGCCGGATCTTTTTTGCCAAACATCGCCGTGCCGATTTCGACTCCCCTGATCCCGTATTCTCGATAGAGGGTGACGGCCAACGATTGGGCAGGAAATTGATCCTGGGGAATGTGGGGCAAGAACTCTTTCGCGTTGAGATAGACGGCGTGTCCCCCAATCGGTTTGAGGATAGGCACGTCTGCTCGATCGAGCAATTCCCCCAGATACCGGACTTGCCCAATCCGGAAGCTGAGATACTCTTCGTCCAGCACTTCGCGGAGCCCTCTGGCCATCGCTTCCAGATCACGGCCGGCCAATCCACCATAGGTTGGAAAGCCTTCGACCAGGATGAGCATGTTGGTAATGTCCTGTGCCCACTGGTCGTCATTCAGGCTGAGGAACCCCCCGATATTCACCAGGCCGTCCTTTTTTGCGGACATGGTGCAGCCATCGCCGTAGCTGAAAAGCTCCCGTGCGATGTCGAGAACCGACATGCCGGCGAACTCCGGCTCCCGTTCTTTGATGAAAAAGCAGTTCTCTGCGAAACGGCAGGCGTCGAAAAAAAGGGGAATACGGTAGCGGTTCAGCAGCGCACGCGTCTTCCTGATATTGTCCATCGACACCGGCTGCCCTCCGCCGCTGTTGTTCGTGATCGTCAGCATCACCAGCGGAATGCCTTCCCTCCCAACGCGATCGATCGCCTCCTCCAATCGGACCAAGTCCATATTGCCCTTGAACGGCAATTCGCAATGGGGATCGTAGGCCTCCTTGATGACGACATCGAGCGCTTCCGCACCTTGGTGCTCGACGTTGGCGCGCGTCGTATCGAAGTGAATATTGTTCGGGATGCACATGCCCGACTTCACGACAGTGGAGAAGAGGAGATTCTCAGCCATGCGCCCTTGGTGGGTGGGGATCACGTGCTTGTAGCCGAAGATGGACCGGACGGTTTCTTCGAGATGGTAATAGTTCTTGCTGCCGGCATAGGACTCGTCTCCGAGCATGAGGCCGGCCCATTGATTGTCGCTCATGGCGGACGTGCCGCTGTCGGTCAACAGATCCACATAGACGCTCTCCGCCGGTACATGGAACAGGTTATAGCCCGCATCGCGCAGCAGCCGATCCCGTTCCTCGCGCGTGGTGCGTCGGATCGGCTCCACCATTTTGATCTTGAATGGCTCGGAAGGGAATTTCATGCGACCGACCTCTTGAACCGCGTCAATTCCATATTGAAAGCCGTCGGGCCTCCATATTCGAAAACATACCGCGTCATGTCGAAGAGGGGAGCCGGATTCAAATCGCGGATGACATCCGGCTTCCAGGTGATTTCCAATTGATTGATCATGGTGATCGGCGTCGGGATCCCGATCACGCC
>CAZGYZ010000426.1:0-2116 GCA_964530675.1 uncultured Nitrospira sp.
TCAAGCCATTCAACCCCGAGGTGATGCTGAAGATCATCGCCAAGGTATTGCCGGCGTAAATAATGTGAGGGGTAAGGCGTTAGGGGTAAGGGGTATCGGAAGTCAGCTCCACCCGTACGCCTAACGAGGCTGTATGAACAACGATTTTGGGCAATTTCAAGAAGCATTTTTCGAAGAAGCCGGCGATCATTTGGCCATCGTCGAAGAAGGATTGCTGGCGCTCGAGCAGCATCCCGAGGACTTGGATCTGTTGAACAAAATTTTCCGCTCGGCCCATTCCATCAAGGGCACCAGCGGAATGTTCGGATTTAATGCCGTCGCGCAGTTCACCCATAAGATGGAGACCCTGCTCGACCTGCTTCGCAACGGACAGAAAGTGGTGACGCCGGCGATCGCCGATCTGCTGCTCAAATCGACCGACTGTTTGAAGACGCTGATCGATGCAGCCAAGGCTGGCTCGCCGGTGGACGACGAGACGGTCCAACGGCTCACAGGCGAACTGGCTGCAGCAAGCGATACAAAGGTCAAGGTTGAGGCTAAGGTCGAGAAGGGAAACCACTCCTCTTCCTCTACGGCCTTGGCCTCAACCTCAGCCTCAACCTTTCACATTGCCTGGACACCGCCTGAATGGCTCTTTCAGCGCGGGCTCGACCCGCTGCAAATATTCAAGGAGCTGGCCAACCTCGGGACATTATCACAGGTCACTGTCGATACTTCGAAGTTGCCGGAATTGGCAGCGATGGATCCGGAGAAATGCTATCTCGCCTGGACGATGAAATTAGACACTCTCAAGGATCGGCAGGTGGTGGATGCGGTGTTTGAGTTTGTGCGCGAGGACAGCGTGCTCGTGATCGAGCAGGTTAAGGTCGAGGCTAAGGCTAAGGTTGAGGGTGGCCCTTCAGAATCTTCCTTAATCTCAGCCTTGACCTCAGCCTGCGAGCCAGGCGAGCCCAAGCCTCTCGGCGAGATTCTTGTCGAGACCGGGGTCGTGACGCGCGAAACGCTTGACCATGCGCTCGCGCAGCAAAAGCGAGTCGGTCAGATTCTTGTTGAGCAGCATGCCGTCACACCGCAGCAGATTGAACAGGCGTTGCAGAAACAGAAGCAACAGGAGTCCGCCGCCCAATCGAAGAAAACCGATACCGCCTCGATTCGCGTAGACACCGATAAGATCGACAAGCTCATCAATCTCGTGGGCGAACTGGTTATCACCCAATCGATGTTGAGCGATTTAGGCTCCCGGTTCGAAATGAGCCAGATCTCTGTGTTGCTTGAGCGGATGGCGCAGCTGGAGCGCAACACGCGCGAGATTCAGGAACGAGTCATGGGTATCCGCATGTTGCCCATCGGCACCGCCTTCAGCCGTTTCCCCAGGCTGGTCCGTGACCTCTCGGCCAAAGCAGGGAAGAAAATTCAACTCGTCCTTTCAGGCGAGGAGACCGAACTCGACAAGACGGTCATCGAATCCATCGGAGATCCTTTGACCCACCTCGTCAGAAACTCGGCCGATCACGGACTGGAACCCCCGGAAGAGCGCCTTGATAACAACAAGCCGGAGCTGGGCACCATCCGGCTTAACGCCTTCCACGAAGGCGGCAACATCTGTATTACCGTCGAGGACGATGGGCGCGGGCTGAATCGTGACAAGATTCTCGCAAAGGCCGTCAAACAGGGCTTGATTGCAGAAAATGAAAAGTTGTCCGACGACCAGATCTGGCCATTGATCTTCAAGCCTGGATTTTCCACGGCGGAGAAGGTGACGGACGTTTCGGGCCGCGGTGTCGGGATGGATGTCGTCAAGCGCAACATCGAAGGGCTTGGCGGTACCGTCAGCATCAAGACGGCGCTGGGGAAAGGTACGGTTTTTACCCTCAAGCTCCCGCTGACCTTAGCCATTATCGAAGGGATGACGGTCCGGGTCGGCAAAGACACCTATATCGTGCCGCTATTGTCCATCCTGGAATCAATCCAGCCGAAGGCCGATGTGATGAAGACCGTCGTCGGCAAAGGCGAACTCATCAACGTGCGCAGCATCTATTTGCCTATGATGCGACTGTACGATGTCTTTTGCCTGCAGCCGGAATATACCGATCCCACAAAGGCCATCTTGCTGATT
>CAZGYZ010000427.1:0-2116 GCA_964530675.1 uncultured Nitrospira sp.
AAGGACTCTGCTGCCATGCCTGCTCTTTCGCGCGCCGGATCTCGCGCATGACCTGGGTCATGGCATCGCCAACGAGGGGGCCTTGCTGCACCACCGACCGGCGCAAGGCCAGACCGAGCTCTGTGAGTTCGATGGTGCGGCGCAAGTTATCTGCGATCCGCGCCTCTTCATCATGGTCGTCTGGTCGTCGCATCGTACAGCACTCCTCAATGCCATCTGAGCAAAGTGTACAAGACTCCCCGACCCGGAGCAACCTGGGCTCGTTTTAGTCCAGCGGCGCCCCGAAAGCCAGCATCTCGGAAAGAGAGAGAGCAGGACAACCAGCTGCCCTTTGTGCTCGCGCAACGCGCGGCCTAGGAAGGATGTGCGGGGGCAGGCAACCATCCTTCTTGCTCGCAGAGCCCCCACGATAAAACAGTGGTCGCTCGATGCGCGCAGTGAAGGACAGTCTGGTTGCCCTGCTTAGAGAGTACGGAAAGGAATCATTCGATCAGAAGACGAGATGTTCGACTGCAAGTTGCTGACCCTAAATGCCTGACCACAACAGAATCTCTCGACAGTTGCCATCGATGGTCTTGAGCCGAGGCACCATCTGTAGGATTCCCCCTGTTGGGAGGTAACTCTTTCCTCAAGCGGTCAATACAGAGACGCGTCAAGCGATGGACTCTCTGGTACCATCATGTTTCTTGAGATAGTACGGGTTCGCAGCTTCGGCGAACTCAAACGTTACAGACTTCGCTTCCCACAAGAAGCAGTTGACAATTTCGGCGTCGTCGAGGCCGAAAAGCACGACGTTGTGACCTGCTCCCAAGGAACTGCGATATGCGACTCCATCGAAGCCGTTTGCTTTGAAAAGCTCCGCAAGTATCTGGGTGGGCACATAGTCGGCGAGATCGCCGACTGGCGTTACAGGTCGCGCGAAGGCGCGGTCAATATCGACCCAGACAGCTTCTTCACACTTTTCAGGTGACGGCTCGCCACCCAGATACACGCGAGAACCCTTTTGATCTGATGTGCAGTTGACGAGACGAAGATCGCGAAGGGTCTTGAATTGGCCTACTGAAACAAGAGACCCGATCCACGGTCGGACCTCAGCGAGCGCAGTCTCACGGTTCGTGGAGAGGTACAGATACGGAATGCCCTTTGAGTTGGCACGCCCCTCCACCGCACGGTCCTTGAGCGGCTTCATCCGTTCCGGTGGATAAGGGGTCGGCACATCATCTACATATTCCCCATCCTGGCAGAACGGCTCCCAGGCGTGCCCCAGTTGGGCACGCCATAGGAATCTCCCAGCAGGAATGGCTTCGGCTCGTTTCCCAGCGGTCGCCCGTACGCTCGTAAGAATTTTCTCAGTATCGGAGTCACGTACATACCGCATGCGCTGCTTGACCGCGCGCTCGAAGTCCCAGTAGCTTCGCCATGGCTTGAACTCAGGCATCAGATAGCTCCCTAATGTCTGGTGTCATTACTATTGCAAGTTTTCCAGTGTGTATCGAACGCTATACGATTGCACTTCTACAAAAGTGACTCGAACGCCAGAAATCACGATATCACGTTGCTTGGTTGTATCCAGGTTGATTCGGTATGGCCGGGAGGACTGCTCGGACTCCATAACAATTGTGTTCTGGACATCAACGTTTACCACCGCGTTCCGCCGAAAAGGCTTGTACCTCTCCATCACAGTTTCTGTGGACTGGCGGTTTACGTCAATAACATCAATCACCAGCGTCTGCCCTTCAATACCTACCAATTTCATCTCAGCGAAACCCTTGTCCACCTTTCCGCCCCATATATCACGCCCTCCGAATGCGTTAGGCAGATCACCGACCTTGTTTAGGCGAAAGAGAGTCCCGCCAATCCGCTGCGAAGTGCAGCGCCTACAGGTTGTTCAAGCTGCCTGTTTGTTCGAATCTCCGCGCAGCCCGCCGAAAGCGTCACAGCCGCCGCTACCAACATAACTGCAAGAGATGTTCGCCATCGAGGTTTCACGCTTCCCCCTTTCTTGACACCTAATCGGCAATTTCCGTCCGAATGGTTTCGGTAGCAGCGTTGACGATCTGCTGAATTTGTGCCAGTGATTCCTAGGCACTGTTATCAAAGGTACGCCTTGATCATG
>CAZGYZ010000428.1:0-2113 GCA_964530675.1 uncultured Nitrospira sp.
TTTTGAAGAGGCGAAATCCCCGCACATACCATCCGCGCGCCAGGGCGACGGTCTTATCGAGGTCAGCGATGGGAATGGTGATGTCCGTCTCCCGCGCTCGCACATCCGCGCCACCCCAAAGTTGCCACATCGGGATGTTCGATGCACGGCAGTAGGCATCGATGACGGCGGTTTCGAGCCCGCAACGTGCAGCTGGATAGGTGAGCGCCTGTTCAGATAGCAAATGCCCGACCTCTTTATAGCTTGCCGCAGTACGGCCAAGGACAACTTTACTGAGTCGGTGGAGTGAGCGTAGGCAGCTCTCGCGGGTCTCTCCTCCGACTTCAGGGAACGGCGCCGCTTCCCCATAACCCTGTGCGCCATTGGCCAGCGTGACTCGCAGAAAGACGTTTTCCGCAATCGTTCGTGCGCCGGTGGCGACGACGAAGGGGTCCGTAATGGGGATATCGACGGGCCAGTACTCAATTCTTGTGATGGTGGAGGGGCCTGTCACGATGTGCACATAGCCAGGGTGGTTCGATCTTCAGACTTGGGGTTTCCTCAAGAATTCTTGTGAACAATGTAGGCTAGCTGGTTGTCGGCCGGCCGTTCCGACGTGCTGCGTGCAATATAAGTGGCTGTTCCCACTAGTGGTAGTCGTTTCAGAAACTCTTCCGGACAGTGTACTCCAGCCTGCAGGGTCTCGCCAAGGAATGACATCGACACCTTGGCTGGCACAGGCTGGAGTTGGTGAAATGAAGCAGGATTGTACTCGCAAGGGGCATGGTGCGTTCAATTCGCCCCAGTGGCGTTAAAATCGAACCCCGAACGTCAGCCCCGGCATCACGTTGGTGTCCGTCCTTCGTCCCGTGTCGATATCGGTGAAGTTGAGCAAGAAGGTGGATGTAAGACTCACCTGCTGGTTCAGGGCAAAGTCCAGGCCCACGCCGATCGGGATCAGAAAGGAGGTATCGGATCTGTAGAGGTCAGCGTGCAGAAAGCCGAGCCCCCCTTGTAGGTTCATCTTCAATCGCTTATCGAGCCCGGGCAGGTCGAGCCAATATTTCCCCTGTCCCGATAAGCCGAACTGGAATAAGTCTCCTGTCACGGCCAATTGCGCGAGGGGGCCTACCGAAATCTGATGATTCAGGAAATATTCAGCGTGAACATTCGTGGCGAACGCAGTCCCATCCGGTGTATTGCCCAAGAACCCAATGGCCGCACCACCGGACCAGGCACCGGCTCGTGGCTCTGCAGCTCCTGAGACTCCCGTGTGGGTTACACTAACGAGTCCCATCAGACAGACCGCGCACACCAATTTCCGAACACACTTTGTTATGTGGATCATTCCAACTCCTTGAGTAGAAAGGTCACCAGTGAATCTCTACGATCGTGGTACTTCTCGCTGGGTCAAAGGTATCAAACCGCTTCAGCTTGTCAACAAAGGGCTGCCGCATTCTCCATCGTCAATGGACGACAAGGCTTCGATGAGACTCCTGGATGCGCCTCTGTTCGATAGTTTTAATTCTTTGTGCAGATATGCCGGAAGAAGACTGAAAATTGTTTAGGACAAAGCCAAATCGCGAGGCCCCATCCTTTCACAATCGCGCATGGCAAACAGGGATTCAATCGGATCGGTCGTACGTACAGGGGTTGGGTTTTGGGCGCGGCCATCATAGGCAGGATCTGTATCAAGATGCCAACACAGCTTTATATACGAAAGGGGAATTGCAAGAGAGCGACGCATAATGAGAGTCTTGGCAAGTTACGATTGGACGACAGGGCTCGTGATCATAGCTAGTTGTTTTCATACGCATTTGCAAACGGCATTGAGCGCGATCAGTTTTATGCATGATAGCGGTGAGGACTGATTAGCTGTGCACTGACTATATAGCATGGAATTTGCGCAAGGTTGCGGGGGGTATGGTGTAACAGAGATCGGGAGGCGGCTCGCTAGTCTCATATATTGCATTGCTCACGGACGATCTAAATGCTGATGTGGTCCAAAGTTAAATGAACAGGTGTGAAACATGAACAAGTTCCAGAATAGTTGCAAACCGCTTGCATGGTTGATGGGATGTCTACTGACTGTTCTTATAGCCGGATGTGGCGGTGATGGTGGTGGGGCTGGGGG
>CAZGYZ010000429.1:0-2109 GCA_964530675.1 uncultured Nitrospira sp.
ATTCAAACCGTAGATAGGTCGCCGTGTGGTGGCCTGATACCACTTCCACATGGGTGTTGAAGAAGACTGACTGAGAGGTCCGCAGTATCCGCAGGATATTCCAACCCGTAAGTTCGGTGTGCGGGCCGTCGCGAGTAATCGCCTCCAGCTTGGCATCAATCTCCGGTCCGTTGTAGAGTTCGCGGTGCCGATGCACTAGCTCGGCGAGAGCCTGCTCATCTGTCATGACACTCATGCTCTCTTCCTTTCATGTTGCACCTACCACCCGTGTTCGCAGAATACCGATCGGCTGAATTTCCAGCTCCACCACATCTCCCGGTTTCAAGTAACGATCCATCTCAAGTCCGCATCCCCCTCCGACGGTTCCTGAGCCAAACACGTCGCCTGGATAAATCATTTCGCCGCGAGAAACATGCGCGATCATTTGCGAGAACGACCAGTGGATCGTTCCGAACCGCCCCCGCGACCATTCTTCTCCGTTCACCCTGGCGAGCATCGTCAATGCGCTGAGATCCGTGATCTCATCGGGAGTCACGAGGCAAGGGCCTAGGGCCGTCGCAAAATCTTTACCTTTGGCAGGCCCCAATCGGCAGGCCATCTCTTGAAACTGAATATCGCGCGCACTGAAGTCGTTCATGATCGTATAGCCGGCGATGTAGTCCTGCGCCTCGCGTTCGGCAATGTCTTGGCCCTTGCATCCAATGACACAGGCCAGCTCTAACTCATAGTCCAACTTCGTCGTGTCCAATGGCCAGGGCAGGTCTTCGTCCGGCCCAATAATGGTCCGGTGGTTCCCCTTATAGTAGACCGGTGCTTTGTACCATTCCGGCGGAATCTGCTGGCCACGCCGCTTTGACGTAGCGGCAATATGGTCTTCAAAGGCGATAAAATCGCGCAACGAAGGCGGGTTGGGAAGGGGAGCGGCAATCCGAACATCGGCTGACTGATAAAAGATTGTCTCGCCGGCCGGGCCTTTGCTTGAAGGACCGAGCATAACGGCGTAGTCGATTGCCCGACGCGCGGCTGCCATTGTCGACGGACCTCCTTCGAGAAACTCCAACATGGTTGCGGGCACCTGGGCATTGGCCAAGCGGTGCGGCCGCGCTTCACGCTGGTCCGCCAACCAGCGAACATAGGCCATATTCACGTCGACAAAACTCTGGTCACGCATCGCACCCACTCTCACGAAGGTGCCAACAGGAGTTATGACTCGAAAACTGACGAGTTTCATCGGCGACTCCAACTCAACGCATAATCCTTGATCTCCACCGCTTCCATTTCCGGTTTCACCGTGAAGGGTGTCTTGGACTCGACCATCACCGCCACTTCAGTCGTGTACGTTTTCGCCTTGCCGATTTGCACCGCTTGCGGCTGCGGTCCATGGTGGATACCTTGCGGGTGTAGCGTCAGCATCCCCGGTTGAATCCCTGTGCGGCTGAAGAATTCTCCCTCATGATAGAAGAGCACTTCATCGTAATCCGTATTTCGGTGGTAGAAGGGAACGCGCAGCGCTTCCGGATCGCTTTCCAATGGCCTTGGAGCGAAGGTGGAAATGAGACATCCGCCGGCCCGGAAGGTTCCGTGGACGCTCGGCGGCAGATGGTAGCGGGGACTCGTGACCGGTCGGAAGTCACGCACGTTCAGCTTGGCCACCCACAGATCTCCCTTCCATCCGACTACGTCCATTGGATAGAAGGGATAGACCACCCGCGTCGAGCTCCCTTGCCGTTTGATGCGGACCTCCCAATCTTGGTTTGTTGCCTCCGCCGACTCCACCATGCCCAGCTCAGGCGCGATTAGGACGCCCTTGTCGAACAGTGCATGCTGGCCGAGCGGTCCACGATCCGGCACCGTGATGGGTTCCGGCGTTTCGACGACGAGGAAAAGTGAAGGACTTGCATCGACGTGGGTTCGATAGGTCGTTCCTTTGGGGATTACGACATAATCACCTGGCTCGTAAGGCAGGGTTCCATAGTCCGACTCAAATTCCCCCGTGCCCTGGTGCACAAAATACACTTCGTCTCCATCCGCGTTACGGACGAAGTGGTCCATCGTCTCAATATGGGTCGACAGGTAGAGACTCGCATCCTGGCTCTGCATCATGAGAAC
>CAZGYZ010000430.1:0-2098 GCA_964530675.1 uncultured Nitrospira sp.
GCGCCGGGTCATTGGGCCGGGACGCTGGTCAACGCCCTCCTCCATCATTTTCAGACCTCCGGCGGCACGGTGTCGACGATTGGCGGAAAAGAACGGCCTGGGCTGGTCCATCGTCTAGACAAGGATACTTCAGGCGTGATGGTGATTGCGAAGACAGACGAAGCCCATCGTGCCCTTTCGGCTCAATTCAAATATCACACGATCACACGGGTGTACGAGGCACTGATCTCAGGCGTGCCTAAGAAAGGACATGGGGTGATCGAGCTGGCGATTGGCCGTGACAAGAAGGAACGGAAAAAATTCTCCGCACATACGGCTCGACCGAAGGAATCCGTGACGGAATACAAGGTTGACCATCGCTTCGGCAAGCTGGCCTCCCATGTGCTGTTGTACCCACGCACAGGCAGGACACATCAACTCCGTGTCCATCTGACATCCCTGGGCCATCCCATTCTGGGGGATCAGACCTATGGAGGGAAAAAAGTCTGCACGGTAGAAGACGTCGAGATCCCGCGCGTGATGTTGCATGCGAGAACCCTTGGCTTCCGTCACCCTTCCACCGGTGAGTTTCAGGAATATACAAAGCCGTTTCCATCTGATATTGAGCTGGTGGTTCAGGCCCTTGATAGTCTCACGCCGCCTCACGGCGTCAGAAAATCTTGACAGATTCCTCAGCTTGGCATATTCAGTGCCGCCTCGAAGGATAAGGTCATGCAGACTGCAGATGTACTGGACGTGATAGGGGGATTGATTGCTCAGCTAAAGATCTATGCGTCAAAATTGCCGCCGATCGTTCACCTGTCGGCGGTGCCGACCGGCGTGAAACCCAAGTTCGAGGCGATCGAAGAGTATGAAAAGATCGTCTCCCGATTCAGGAGCCAGAGCGCCGGGACTTCCTATAGAGGCCTGAATGAATTATTTGTGGAATCGCTGGAAGCCTTCGAAGTCGGCCGATTGCTCGGCTCGGTTCATCCACTCCTCTCGGTGCTCGACCATCTGGAACGGATGCAGAGGGATAAAGAAATCGAAGTCGGGCGAACCGACCAGGGGCGGACAGACGAGTATCGATCTGCGCTGAATAAAATTCTACCCGGCAACAAGCCGGAGCTAGACGGAGCCGGACGGGGAATGTAAACAGGAAATGTTGAATGTTTAATGATGAATTACAGATTCAACATTGAACATTCCGCGAAGCGGTTAATGGCCCATTTTAGGGCCGGCGGCATTGTCTCCCTGCGAAACGAGCGTGAAGCGAACGGTTGATCCACAATGAGGGCATTTGGCTCGAACCGTCGACTCATCGAGAGATTCATATTGGTTCTCTGTGAGCCACATAAGTTGAGCGCACTTGGGACAGCTACGAACTTGCGTTGCCATGACGTTCCTCGTACACTCCGCATGAATTGAACTGCTGTGATTGGGAGATAATCTAATACAAGATGCCCCCACCCCTCAAGCCCACCATCACCTTTTCTGAAAAGAAGAACCTCGACTCAGCCAAGCTTGTTCGCCTCTACCAACAAGCGCCATGGGCCAAAGGACGAACCCTTGAGGATGCACGCGAGATGTTGCGCCACACCGATGTGGCCGTGACCGCTTGGGATGGGGATCTGCTGATCGGATTTGGCCGGGTATTAACCGACTATGTCTACCGGGCGACCATCTGGGATGTGATTGTCGACAAAACCTATCAGCGTCAGGGTGTCGGAGCGAACATTGTCCAGCGCATCTTGAACCACCCCCGCCTCAAGAAAGTCGAACTCTTCTGGCTCTGCACCCGCATGCCGGGCTTTTACGAAAAGCTTGGGTTTAGCTCAAAGGAGCAGACCGGGATGGTCTGGAGCCGATCCAAACAGGGCCGACAGGAATAGCGAGCTTCCTCCGAATCTGGCATCATTTATCTCTGTCCATCTATCATGCCTGACGCGGAGCCCCCGAAAACCGGTGGCTCCGCATCATTCAAGCTGCCTCGAGTATTCGGAAACTAAAAGAAGAGTTTCGCACCGAAGAGAAAGCCGAAGGATGAGGCGTTCCAGTCGTTTACGCGCTGCCCGTCGATCGTCGCATGTCCGTCATTGCGCTTGTAGGCCATTTCCGT
>CAZGYZ010000431.1:0-2098 GCA_964530675.1 uncultured Nitrospira sp.
TTCGACTGAGTCCGCGTATCATAAGTTCCGTCCTCTCTCTCCTCACTAACTCCCTACTCACTCTTCAGAGGGTGGGGCTGTGCGCTTTCGACTGCGATTTTCTCACCGGCCCAACCCCGAGCTCACCAAGATGCTGCTCCCATGACAAGCACCTTCTTGAGTCCGCGTATTTCCCCTGTCGTAATCCTCGTCTCTTCAAGGGGTGATCGGGTTTGTCTCCAACTGCGCGCGTCGAGCGACCACTGTTTTATCGTGGGGGCTCCGCGAGCAAGGGAGACAACCCGTTTACCCCGCTCCCCTATTCCCAGGTCCGAGGCGATTGATGCGCGCCATCGTACTCGCCCATGATGATTTTCCAGATCCATTCGTCGGGAAGTTCGAGTTCCCAGCGAGGCATCGCAGATTTCCATGGCATTCCTTCGATTGGGAGACCGACACCGCCTTTTTTAATGCGCCAGAAGAGATAGCTTTCCTGGAGCATCGCAATCGTCGTCGGGTCGGCGAAGTTGGCCGGGGGAGGATTGAATCCCCTGGCTGCCGACCCCTTGCCGTCAAAGTTTCCTCCGTGGCAAGGGGAGCAGAATGCCGCATAGAAGCCCTTCCCCTGCTGGATCGTGTCCGGTGTCTTCGGAACTGGATTCGACAAGCCGGCATATTCGCCTGGCGGAGCCGGATGAATGGTCCTGTTTTCACCGGGGGGCGCATCGCTGACCGCCGTACTGTTATAGGTTTGCCAGCCGACCAGCAATGGAAAGAGAATCAAGACGAGGTAACGTAATGCTTGCAGCCCGCCGATACTCTCTCCCGTCAGGAAGCGTTGAATCGGACCCCAAAACTCCTCTTTGGACTCCGCGCTCACGGTGGCGAGAATGAGAAACCCTGCTGTCACCAGCAATAGGTACAGAAACATCAAGCTGGCGGGGAGCGGCGCCGAGCCAGGGATATTGGGCACCACAAATTTCAAAATTAGATAGGTGATGACATTCAACAGGATCAGCTTGATCAACGGCCCCATACGTTCCTCCTCAGTGCGCTTGCGCTACGGCCATCGAACCGGACTGAGCTGCCTTTACCGGAGCGGCAGGCGCCTGTCCCGGCACATCCAGTTCAGATGGATTGATAGAAATCGGTTCGCCGCTCATCTGCTGCAGGAATGCGATGACCGAAAGTATTTCGTTCCTGGATAGCCCGATCGGGTTCTTATTGATGGCAGGCATCTCGGCTGGATACATCTTCGGCAGGCCTTCATGGCGATAGTCCTTATAGATAAAGGCCTGCGGCTGCGTCAGACTTTCATAGAGAAACTCACGGCTCAGTTTCGCACCGATTCCCTTCAGGTCCGGGCAGCGGGCCGACTCGCTGGGGCCGATCGTGTGGCACAGCGCACATTGGCCCTTACTAAAGAAAATCTTCTGTCCGATAGCCGCCAGATCAGTCGGCGTTTTTACCGTGGCGATGTCGAACTTCTCCTCAACGGGCGGCAAAGACGCCATTTGCGGCACCGCCAACGCCGTGAGCATGAAGAGCCCAAGGATAATCGCGACAAATCCAATGACCCGCGGGAACACGGATTTAATAAAGAGGAGGATGAGGATCCCGCTCCCTATCACCGAGAGACAAATCAATTGCAGTCTGGCTACTTCGCTCATAATCACCCTTCCGTGTGGAATGGTAAATGTTGAATGTTCAATGTTGAATGGGAGATCAACTCAACATTCATCATTCACAATTACTCAATGTGCGTTCGGTTTATCGAGCGCACTCGATGCGCCTGCCATTGCCGGCATGCCATGGGGCAATTCCCCTTTGCTTGGCGACGTCGTGGCAGCTTTGGCCTTATCACCCATCGTGGCCACCCAGAAAATGAACGCGACAATCATGCAGAAAAAGAACGTGCACAAGGCCATGATCCCGGATGCATAGCCGAGGGCCGGTGAAAACGCGTATTGTGAGGTATCACGGACGACCCCATAAACATGCCAATGGACGCGAGAGGACGACCGTGCATACCCCATCAAGGTCATCAGGAGGATGACCATGATCGCGTTGAGGACCAGGGAGTAGCCGGCACGAGGCGGCATCTTGCCCCAGACCATTT
>CAZGYZ010000432.1:0-2095 GCA_964530675.1 uncultured Nitrospira sp.
CGGCAAAGACGCCGTCGAGGTTGGTCATGAACTGCTCGTCCACCGACACCGCGCCCCGTGCGTCATACTTCACGCCGAGGCTGTCGAGCAGACCATTCTTCACCGGGCCAGTGAAGCCCATCGCAAGAAGAATGAGATCTGCATCCATCTCGAAGTCACTGTTCGGAATCGGCGTGAACTTGCCGTTCTCGAACTTCACCCGATTGCCGTGAAGCTTCGTCACTTGGCCGTTGTGGCCGGTGAACTTCGTGGTCGAGATACTCCACTTTCTATCGCAACCCTCTTCGTGCGCATGCGAGGTACGAAGCTGCATGGGCCAGAGCGGCCAGGGAGTTGAATCAGCACGAGTCGGAGGCGGCTCCGGGAGTAATTCAAACTGATGCGCCTCGATACAGCCCTGCCGATGCGCCGTGCCAAGACAATCCGAGCCTGTATCGCCACCGCCGATGATGACGACACGCTTGCCCTTTGCCGTAATCGGCTCGTCCGTAACGGAAATTCCGGCGGTGCGCTTATTCTGTTGGGTCAGGTATTCCATCGCCAGATGCACGCCCTTGAGCTCACGGCCAGGAATCGGCAGCTCACGGGCCTGCTCCGCGCCCATGGAGAGGCCGACGGCATCGAACTGTTCTCGCAGTTGCTCGCCCGAGATGTCTTTCCCAATCGTCACACCGGTCTTGAACTCGACGCCCTCGGCTTTCATCTGCTCCAGCCGACGATCGATGACCCACTTTTCCATTTTGAAATCAGGGATACCGTAGCGCAACAGGCCGCCGATGCGATCGGACTTCTCGAAGAGGGTGACGCGATGCCCCGCGCGCGCCAATTGCTGCGCCGCCGCCATACCAGCTGGACCCGACCCGACAATGGCGACAGTCTTCCCTGTGTTGATGACGGGCAGCATCGGTTCGACATAGCCCTCGTTGAAGCCACGGTCGACGACATTCCACTCGATGATGCGGATGGACACCGGGTCTTCATTGATGCCGAGCACGCAGGCCCCTTCGCAGGGCGCTGGACAGAGCCGACCAGTAAACTCAGGGAAATTATTCGTGGTATGGAGCGCCTTGAGCGCGTCTTTCCAACGGCCACGATAGACGAGGTCGTTCCAGTCGGGAATCAAGTTGACAACTGGACAGCCGGTATTACCCTGGCAAAACGGCACACCGCAGTCCATGCAGCGGGCGCCCTGCGCCTTGAGCTTGTCTTCGGAGATGGGCTCATACATCTCCTTCCAATCGAGCACGCGCAACTCGACCGGCTTCCGCTTGGGGCCCTCACGGGCGTATTTCATGAAACCTTTGGGATCACCCATCTCTTCATCCAACCCAGGCTGAGGTTAAGGTCGAGGTTGAGGAATATCGTTCTTCCTTAACCTTAGCCTCAACCTTGGCCTCGTGTTACTTCCCCGCCGCCGCTTTCTTCTTCCGTTCTTCCAAGACGCGCTTATAGTCCACCGGCATCACCTTCTCAAACTTTGGCAGCATCGACTCCCAGCTGTCGAGGATGCGCTTCGCGCTCCGGCTGCCGGTATACATAAAGTGAGAGGTGATCATCTGATGCAGTGTCTTCTTGTCGTCCGCCGTCTTCACCTTTTCCAGCTCCACCATGCCGAAGTTGCAGCGCGATTGGAACATGTCGAATTCATTCAGCACAAACGCCACGCCGCCCGACATGCCCGCTGCAAAGTTTCGCCCCGTCTTGCCCAAGACGACGACCACCCCGCCGGTCATGTACTCGCAGCCATGATCGCCGGTCCCTTCGACCACTGCCCTGACGCCGCTGTTCCGCACGGCAAACCGCTCACCTGCCATGCCGTAGCAATAGGCTTCCCCTTGCGTCCCGCCATAGAGCGAGGTATTGCCGATGAGAATCGTCTCCTCCGGCACATAGAGCGCCTGCTTCGGGGGAAATACCACAATCTTCCCGCCGGAGAGTCCCTTGCCCAGATAGTCGTTCGACTCGCCTTCGAGGATGAGCGTGATGCCACGGGACAGGAATGCGCCGAACGACTGTCCGGCAGAACCGGAGAACTTGATGGTGATGGTGTCCTCCGGCAATCCCTCAAGCCCATACTGTTTCGCCACGCGGCTGG
>CAZGYZ010000433.1:0-2093 GCA_964530675.1 uncultured Nitrospira sp.
GATGGCGCTCTCGCGGGGGGCAGGCCTGAAACGGGAGGGGCCCTACGGGACGGCACCCGGAAAGGCCTGGCCGCTGCTCTGCAGCGATGGCCCGCCACCGCTGGGAACCCAGGGTATGCTGACGAGATCGAGGCATGAAGACCACCTGTCACAAGACACCGGCGCTAGTGTGTCCCGAGACAACCTTGAATAGGCCGTGGTCGCCTCAACTATTTGAAGAAATCCCGGATCTCTTGGCCGAGGCACTCTTTCAAGATTTTCAAGCACATCGGCGCGCTACGGTTCAATCCCCCCAGGGAATGAATCGAAAAATCTCGTTGACGAACGCCGAGAACGAGGTTAAGTGATGCTCTCACCCAGTAATGAGGGCTCCATGCGCGCTGCAATCTATGTTAGAAAGTCGACCGCACAAACCGGGATGAGCGAAGATGCCCGTTCAGTGGACCGGCAGAAGGCGCGTGCTCGGGCATATGCTGCAGGTCGAGGATGGACGGTCGCCGATGAGCATGTCTATGAAGACGACGGCATCAGCGGAGCTGAGTTTGCCCGTCGGCCAGGATTTCAGCGTCTCATAGAAACACTTAAACGTATTTCTCCCTTTCAGTTTCTTATCGTGATGGATGAATCGAGGCTCGGCCGTGAGTCCATCGAAACGGCCCATGTCCTCAAACAGCTCATGCTCGCCGGGGTGAGAATCTTTGCCTATCTCGATAACCGAGAAGTCGTGCTCGACAACCTTTTGGACAAAATGCGGCTCGCATTTACCGGGCTGATGGATGAAGGCGAGCGCTATCGGGCCCTGCAACGAACGTTCGATGCCCTTCACCGGAAAGCCCTCATGGGACATGTGACCGGCGGGCGCGTGTATGGGTATGACAACGTGGAGATCCATTCCTCCGTGCTGGATGCTTACGGCCGGCCAAAGCGCGATCACGTCGAACGCCGGATCAATGAGGAGCAAGCCGCCGTTGTTCGGCAGGTCTTTAGGCTCTGCGCTGAAGGGAAGGGTATGGTTTCGATCGCTCGGTTCTTGAACGATGAAGGATGCCCTGCCCCTCGAAATACGGTTGGCCTGAAAATCTCTTGGAGTCCCTCTTCTGTCAGGAGTCTCCTGTTCAGACGGCTGTATCTCGGGGAAGTGATCTGGAACAAGACAAAGAAGCGCAATCCTTGGGGCATTCAGCAGCAACGCAAACGCCCTGAGAAGGACTGGATTCAGATTCCCATGCGCAGCTTCGAATTATCTCAGAAAGCGAATGGAAGGCCGCCCACGATCGTTTGAACGCCACCCGCGCGATATACCTACGAGGGACGAAGGGCGAGCTGTGGGGAAGGCCAGCCAGTACGCTCGATTCCAAATATCTGCTGACAGGACTGGTGAAGTGTGGCCTCTGCGGGGGAAGCGTCTATGTGAAGAGCAGCTCCCGGAAGGGCGCACGGGCGCTATTCTATGGTTGCATGACGCACCATCTTCGCGGGCGGATGGCATGCGCCAACAATCTTCTCACGCCAATGGATCGGGCCAATGAAGAAGTTCTGGCTGTTCTCGAACGTGATGTATTGCACCCCGATGTCACCAAGACAGTCGTTCGAAAGGCCCTGGATAAGTTCCGGGCATCTGAACGGGATTGGAGCGAACGCCGGCAGGCTTTACACAAGCAAATAGCAACAGTCGATATGGAGATCAGCCGGCTTGTGGCCGCGATCTCGTCTGGGGGAGATATTCCGGCCTTGGTTGAGGCTGTGAAGGCCGCCAATGACCGGACAATCGCCCTCTCGCAGGAGCTGGCGGAGGTTGACAGTCAACAACATTCAGACGCCGATTACGATCAGCTTGAAAAGGAACTGCAGGCGCATTTTGAGGCATCCTGGAGGACGTTACTAACCCGGCAGGTCGGCCCGACTCGTCAAATTCTTCGCAAACTCTTCAACGGAGACCGCCTCCCCTTCATCCCCATGACGAATGAAAGTGGTACTCAGTATGAATTCAAAGGAACGGCCTCGATCAGCCGATTACTGACCGGGCGTGCAAAAGGATTGGTGTCCCCAACGGGATTTGAACCCGTGTTACTGCCTTGAAAGGGCAATGTCCT
>CAZGYZ010000434.1:0-2091 GCA_964530675.1 uncultured Nitrospira sp.
GCGGCTGATGTAACGTACAAAAAGGCTGATTCAAGTGATACGGTGGGGTTGCCAAACAACCATCTATCACCCGAGGAGCTAGCCTGAATGCATCCTAAGCGTAGCGCGTGCGCGCAGCAACAACGACGGGTTCGCAGTCATGCCCACAACAGCGATGCGTATGCGTTCTTCAACCTGCTGACAAGCCCTGAGTTGTTGGGCGAGGTCGAGTCGCTGTTGCCGGAGCATCGGGAACGGTTGTTCCCCCCGACCGAGACGCTGTCGATGTTTCTCGCGCAGGCGCTCAGTGCCGATCGCTCGTGCCAGAAGGCGGTGAACGACACGGCAGTCAAACGCTTGGCCGGAGGTCTGCCGCTTTGTCGTACGCATACCGGGGCGTATTGTCGTGCGCGACAACGCTTGCCGATGGAGATGATCTCTACACTGGTGCGACACACGGGGCGACGGGTCACCGCGCGCGCGCCCGAGCCATGGCGTTGGCGGGGTCGTCCAGTACGGCTGGTGGACGGCACGACCGTGGTGATGCCGGACACGCCGGCCAATCAGGCCGCCTATCCACAACCGCGTAGTCAGAAGCCCGGCCTGGGGTTCCCCTTGTGCCGGATGGTGGGCATTCTGTGTCTCGGTAGCGGGGCGGTGCTCAATGCGGCCATCGGCCGCTATCAGGGTAAGGGCGGCGATGAACAGACCCTACTCCGTTCGATACTCGATACGTTGGAGCGCGGGGACCTGCTCGTGGGCGATGCATTTTACGCCACGTATTTTCTGCTGTGCACCTTGCGCGAACTGGGCATTGATGCGGTATTTGAGCAATACGGTGCCCGCCAACGCCGTACCGACTTTCGCTGCGGTCAGCGGTTGGGTCCGCGCGACCATCTGATCGTGCGGCACAAGCCGACCATCAAACCTGACTGGATGACTCAGGCTGACGACGATCAGGCGCCCGATACCCTGATGGCACGGGAACTGCGCACCGGCGGCAAGACCCTGGTGACGACGCTGCTGTGCCCCAAGCAAACCCACAAGTCCGCCTTGAAGTCACTGTATCGAAGCCGATGGCATGTCGAGCTGGATCTGCGCAACATCAAGAGCACCTTGGGCATGGAGCGGTTGAGCTGCCAGACCCCGACCATGGCCATCAAGGAGATCTGGGTCCATCTGCTGGCGTACAATCTCATTCGGCTGATGATGGCTCAGGCGGCACGGCTCACCGACTGGCTGCCCCGCCAGCTCAGTTTCAAGCACACCCTGCAACTATGGATCGCCTGGGATCATCATGGCCATGGCATCGACCGCGACGAGAAGCGTTATGGCCTGTGTGTCCTGATCGCTCAACAGCGGGTAGGCGACCGGCCCGGCCGCATCGAACCCAGGGCCATCAAGCGACGACCAAAACCCTACCCGCTGCTCACCAAACCACGCGCGATCGCCAGAAAGGACGTCCGCAAATATGGCCACCCCGAGAAGCTTAAGTAAGTGCCATTCGGCTCAGACTCCATTTCCAAAGGCTAAGACTGCCGCCGAACTCCCCCCTCCCTGCGGCCAGGCCTGAGAGCCGATGGTTCCTTCCGGGTCTTCACAAACACCCTCATCGATATATTTCCCCACGATGGCCAACTGCTATGACTCGGACGGTCCTCTCGCCGTCATCAATTGAATAGACAATCCGGTAGTCTCCGACTCGCACGCGATATTCTTGGCGGCCAGACTGTTTCTTGCATCCTTGGGGCCTCGGATCATCACCCGTGAAGGCAGTTTTAGGGTCAGGTCTTGCAATCGCACATTGAGCGGCGTGAATCAGCCTCCGCCTCCCTTCCCCAATCCTGAACCCGCCGCCGGACGCCCTCTTCCCCCCTGCGGCCCTGCCTGATTAAACTTTCCGCCCTGCCGGGTGTCTTATCCTTTGAAAGCAGTGCGTCCCGAAAAACACTTGACTGGTGTTCGCAATATTGCGAACATGGGAGAAACAGCGTTGCCGAAGGTTCAGATCGTCTTCTATCAGGAAGATGCCGACACTGTTCCGGTACTCGATTGGTTGGATACGCTTCCCCTCAAGGCGCTGGACAAATGTCGCGTCAAGATAGAGCGACT
>CAZGYZ010000435.1:0-2090 GCA_964530675.1 uncultured Nitrospira sp.
GCGGTCATCGCTTCCCGATTCCCGATCAATGCTGCCATGATCCCGAGGCTGGCGGCCAGCAGCCCACCTCCGATGCCCACAAGCCAACCTTTCCAGCGCCATAAAAGATCGACGAGATGTCCGATCGGCATCTTGAGTGCCCAGGGAATGCCGGCCCAAAATCCCAGTGCCGCGAGGAAGGAGGCGGAGAGGCCGAGGTAGTCTTTAACGAAGAAGGTCCCGACGATGCCGGTAAGGCCGGAGATGCCGTAGGCCATGTAGACCATGAGCGGCGGCAGATAGGAGAGCCGCATCTCACGGCCGAGGGAAAGAATGTTGCGGTCGATCCACCGGACGAAATGAGTGAACATCCCTACGCCCTGGTGCCCTTACGACGTTCGACCAGCGCCTGCAACTGTACGCGCATCTCGTCGGCCGGCAAGCGAGTCCGGTCCCCATGTCCGGCCAGCACCCATTCGAAGGGGCAGTCGAGGAGTTTCTGGATGGAATCCATCAGTACATGTTTCCTCCACACCAGCTGGCTTGGCGCACTGAGCCTCTTCTGTACTGAGTCCCACCTGAGATGATCACCCGTGAAGAGGAACCGACTCTTGTAGAGCAAGGCCATGCTGCCTGCCGTGTGGCCCGGAACAGGAATGATCCGAAACTGCGGCATAACTTGTAGACTGTCAGCCCCTTCGATGATCCATTCCGCATCCGGAGCCGCTTCGATGTCCGCCCGATGAATTATCCGTTTCGCACTGAAGTGTGCGGCATACTTCTCTGCATCGGCCACATCGTCTTTATGTGTGAGGAAAATGTAGGCGATGCCGCCCTTGTGTTCGAAGGCCTCGACGAGATGTTTGAGGTAACGCGGTGAATCGACGAGCCAGTTGCCGTCCGGATGTTCGATAAAGAAGCTATTTGCGCCGAACGACTTCTCTGAATTGAAACCGCAGTACGACACCTCGTCTTCAAGTTGGAGCGGGAAGCTCGCCATGGCTTCCTGCATCCGTAACTTATCGCTGTGCTCGGCACCGATCGAGCCAACCGGGCAGGCGAGGAGCGCTTGATAGGCCCGATGAGAGTGCCCCTTATCAGTCGGCTGTCTGGTAACCGCTGAAAAATTACCGACTTCCTCGAAACTTGCTGGCGCCAACTGCCGACAGGTGTCGCAGTTGATGCAGGTCGCATCGACATAAAAATTTCCTGCGATGTTGGAGTCGAGTCGTTTTTTCTCATCGGCCATGGTTCAACCCCTATGTCGAGCCTACAGGATGCGGAATACTCTGCCCGTACAAGAAGGTTGAGGTTCAGGCTAAGGCTGAGAGAAAGAGAGTCTCGTCTTCACTCAACCTTGACCTCGACCTCAGCCTGCTAGAGCTTTCCTGATTCCTTCGCGCGATCTGCCGCCCGCCAAAGATACCAGGCCGCAGCGGTCCGATAGGGCATCCAGCGCTCCCCGTATCGTCGTACTTCGTTCGGCTTCGGCATCGAACGCTTGCCATAGGCGATGCGGAATCCGTTGCGCACGCCAAAATCATCCACCGGCAACACGTCCGGCCGTCCCAGTTGGAAAATCAGCAACATTTCGACTGTCCAACGGCCAACCCCGCGAACCGCTATGAGCCGCTTGATGATTGCCTCGTCGTCGAGCTTCCGAACGATGGCACCTGTCGGCACAGTGCCGTCAAGCGTCTTCGCAGCCAGATCGCGGAGCGCCGCAACCTTGGCTTGTGAAAAGCCTGCGCCACGGATCGCCTGCTCGTTCATTGCGAGCAGGTCGTCCGGTTGAGGAAACCGCTTTGTTGGAAACAAGGCTACGAACCGGCGCAGAATACTCTCCGCCGCTTTCTCGTGCAGTTGTTGGTAGGCAATCGCCCGTGCCAGCGATTCAAACGGCGACCGCTTCGATCGAGGAGTCAAGGTGAAGGGGCCCACTTCACGGATCAACCGACGCATGACCGGATCCGTCTTGGCGAGATGCTTAATTTCCGGCACCTGTCGACTCATCTGAAAACTCACGTACCTACCCCAACTATTGTTCCTGGCTTAAAATGGCATCGGCCTCGATCTCGACCAACATGTCAGGATCGATCAACCGTTTCACC